>NZ_JAALEE010000095.1:0-5296 GCF_014145265.1 Dietzia sp. CW19
CCTGCCCGCCGCGACGGCGGCCTTGTGCGTGGCGGGCACGGACGCCAGCCCCAGATCCGCCCTGGGGCGCCCCACGATGACGGTGGCAGCGGTGGTCGGATCCCAGTTGAGCGCCGAGGCCCCGGAGGCGAGATCGGCGTGCCGGTCCCCGCGAACGACGGCGTCGACCAGCATCGCCTCCATGCGGGTGTCCCAGGCGCCCCGGTGCTCGGCGGCGGCCGCGTACACCGAGGCAGCGGTGAAGCCGAGCTCGCGACCGAATTTCAGCACCGCCGCGATCATGAGCCCGCGCTGGCGCTCGTTGTGGGTGATCCGCGGCATGACCAGCTCGAAGTACTCGCACGTGGAGCGGACGAGCTGCACGGTCTCCTGCAGGGACAGGCCCTGACCGAGGCCCTTGGGCAGAAGCTTGAACCCCGCGATCGTGTCGGTGTGCGGGGCCTCGGGGTTGCGCATCCAGGTGACGAAGTCGCGCACGGCGCTCTGGATGATCAGCTGGATCTCCGCCCGTTGGTCGGCGGACAGCCCGGCGAAGAACGGCAGGTCCTCCTCGAGGGACCGGACCGCTTCCGTCGACAGGGTCCCCGAGTACCGGGTGATGCGCTTGAGCAGCGCATCCGAGACCGGTCGCTGATCCGGAGCCCTCGCGGATCGGCGCCGTGACGGCTGTACGGTCTGTGGCCCGGCCCCCGCCGCGGGTCCGGTCGTCTCGGTCACGCCACCCCGGGATCCGTCGTGGGCTCGGGCGCCGCCATGACGTCGTCGATCTTGTACAGGCGGGCCGCCTCGAGCAGGGTGCGCTTCTCGAGGCTGCCCTCGCGGACCAGCCCGGCGAGGACCGCGACGATGATCGATTCGGCGTCGGTGTTGAAGAAGCGACGCGCAGCCGGTCGGGTGTCGGAGAACCCGAATCCGTCGGTGCCCAGGACGGTGAAGTCTCCGGGGACCCATCCGCGGATCTGGTCCGGCACCGCCTTCTGGTAATCGCTCACGGCGACCTTCGGTCCCTCGCTGCCTTCGAGAGATGCGGTGACGAACGGGGTCCGGGCATGCTGATCCGGGTGTCGGAGCTCGTGGCGTTCACACTCGTAACCGTCCCGTGCCAGTTCGTTCCACGAGGTGGCCGACCAGAGATCGGCGGCCACGTCCCACCGCTCGGCCAGGGTCTTCTGGGCTTCGGCGGCCGCGTACATCGCGACACCCGAGGCGAGGATCGAGGCCTTGAGCGCGCCCTTCTCGGCCTTGCGGAAGAGGTACAACCCCCGGAGCAGGGCGTCGGAGTCCAGATCCTCGGGCTCCGGCGGCTGCGGGACGGGCTCGTTGTAGAGGGTGATGTAGTACGACACGTTGCGGTCGATCCCGTCGGTGCCGTTCTCATGGGCGGCGCCCGGCCCGTACATCCGCTCGATCCCCGCGCGCATGATGTGGGCGAGTTCGAAACCCCATGCGGGGTCGTACGAGATGATCCCCGGGTTGGTGGCGGCGAGAAGCGGTGAATGGCCGTCCATGTGCTGCAGCCCCTCACCGGTGAGGGTGGTTCGGCCGGCGGTGGCGCCGAGCAGGAACCCGCGGGCGAGCTGGTCGGAGGCCGCCCAGATGGCGTCGCCGGTGCGCTGGAAACCGAACATCGAGTAGAAGATGTACAGCGGGACCATGGGCTCACCGTGGGTCGCATACGCGGTGCCGGCGGCGGTGAACTCGGCCACCGACCCGGCCTCGCTGATCCCCTCGTGCATGATCTGGCCCGTCTTGGACTCCTTGTAGCTGAGCATGAGGTCGTGGTCGACGGAGGTGTAGTTCTGCCCGTGCGGGTTGTAGATCTTCAGGGTCGGGAACCACGAGTCCATCCCGAAGGTCCGCGCCTCGTCCGGGATGATCGGGACCAGACGATCGCGTAGCGACTCGTCCCGCATGAGCTCCTTGCAGGTGCGGACCAGGGCCATCGTGGTGGCGACCGACTGCTTTCCCGAACCCTTGCGGAGCGAGGCCAGGGAATCGATGTCCGGGACGGAGAGCGGGGTGAAGGTCTGGCGCCGCTCGGGCACGTGCCCGCCCAGCGCGTTCCTCCGCTCGAGCATGTAGCGGATCTCCGGCGAGTTGGGCCCCGGGTTGTAGTACGGGGGCAGCGTCGGGTCGGCCTCCAGTTCCTCGTCCGTGATGGGGATGAGCTGCTTGTCGCGGAACAGCTTGAGGTCGTCCAGCGTCAGCTTCTTCATCTGGTGCGCGGCGTTGCGGCCCTCGAAGTTCTGGCCCAGACCGAAACCCTTGACCGTGTGCGCGAGGATCACCGTGGGCTGACCGGTGTGCTCGAGCGACGCCTTGTAGGCGGCGTGGATCTTCCGGTAGTCGTGCCCGCCGCGGCGGAGGGCCCAGATCTCGTCGTCGGTCATGTCCTCGACGAGCTTGGCCGTGCGGGGATCACGGCCGAAGAAGTGCTCGCGGATCCAGGCGCCGTCATTGGCGCGGAACGTCTGGTAATCACCGTCCGAGACGGAGTTCATGAGGGAGACGAGCGCGCCCTCGGTGTCCTTCTCGAACAGCGCGTCCCACTCGCGGCCCCACACGACCTTGATGACGTTCCATCCGGCGCCCCTGAAGTACGACTCCAGCTCCTGGACGATCTGCCCGTTGCCGCGGACCGGGCCGTCGAGGCGCTGGAGGTTGCAGTTGATGACGAAGGTCAGGTTGTCGAGCGCGTCGTTCGCGGCCACCTGCAGGGCTCCGCGCGAGTCGACCTCGTCCATCTCACCGTCGCCGAGGAACGCCCACACGTGCTGCTGGGAGGTGTCCTTGATCCCGCGGTTGTGCAGGTAGCGGTTGAACCGCGCCTGATAGATGGCGTTCATGGGCCCGAGGCCCATCGACACCGTGGGGAACTCCCAGAACTCGGGTAGGCAGCGGGGATGGGGGTAGGAGGGAAGTGAGCGTCCGGGGTGGCTCTTCTCCTGCCGGAACCCGTCGAGGTCGTGCTCGCGGAGGCGACCCTCGAGGTAGGCGCGTGCGTACATGCCGGGTGAGGCGTGCCCCTGGAAGAAGATGTGGTCACCACCCCCGGGGTGGTCCTTGCCGCGGAAGAAGTGGTTGTAGCCGACCTCGTACAGCGGGGCCGCGCCCGCGTAGGTGGAGATGTGGCCGCCCACACCGATGCCGGGCCGCTGGGCGCGGTGGACCATGATGGCCGCGTTCCAGCGGATCCAGCGCCGGTAGGTGCGCTCCACCGACTCGTCGCCCGGGAACTCGGGTTCGAGGCTGGTGGGGATCGTGTTGACGTAGTCCGATGAGGTGAGAGCCGGAAGGGGAACCCGCTGCTTGGAGGCGCGCTCGAGGAGCCTGAGCATGAGGTAGCGCGCCCGCTCGGGGCCCGCCTCCGCGAGCATGCCGTCGAGGGAGTCCATCCACTCCTGCGTCTCCTCGGGGTCCGAGTCCGCGAGATAGGACGCGACCCCCTCCCGGAGGACCGGCACGTTGGTGGGTGCGGAACCATCTCGGGTGCCTACGGTCTCGGTCATGCGTCTCGTCCTCACTTCTGCGATACGTACAGCGGCGACCCGGTGGGGTCACCACACATGTCGGGGTGCAGTGTCCGGTCGACCGCACGCGCCGCGGGTGTGTGGCGGATGGCGAGGTCGACCGGCCACGGGCCGTCGTCGGCCCATGACTTCCTCTGATTGTGCCCCAAAGCGTGATGCGCGACACGGGGCTGCGCTCTGACCGCCCAAATAGGCGGTAGTCGTTTCCCGTGGGAGGGTGCGCGGGTAGTGTTCCTGGTCAGCGAAAGACCAAGACGAACGAAGTCGGATACGAGGGAGGAACACCACGGTGGTCGCCGCGGCGAACCAGCAGGACGGGGCGGATCAGATTGCTGGTCAGCTCGAACTGACGAAGGACATGCTCGTTCAGGAGGTCGGATGGGATTCCGACTGTGACGAGTCGATCAGTGAGGCCGTCGAGGACGCCGTCGGGTCGGAGCTGCTGGAGGAGGACACGGACGAGATCGTCGACGCGGTACTGCTCTGGTGGCGCGACGGCGACGGCGACCTGGTGGACAGGCTCATGGACGTCGTGACCCCGTTGGCGGAGGAGGGTTCCGTGTGGGTCCTCACCCCCAAGACGGGGAACGACGGCCACGTGGAGCCCTCGGTCATCGCCGAGTCGGCCCAGACCGCCGGGATGCTCCAGACCCGCACCGCGGCCCTGGGGGACTGGGCGGGAAGCCGCCTGGCGCTGCGGAAGAACAGCATTCCGCGGAAGTAGAACGCCATTCCGCGGTCGTGATCGCACCCCCCGGGGGTGCTCGGCCGCCCGGCGGTGGGGCACCAGAACCGGGATGAGTTGATCTCACGAACACCGGCACCCGAGGTGCCGGTGTTCTCTCATGCACCGTGCGGGCACGCGGGACCGGAGGCGTGTCCGGGCGCCCTGTCGGTCGGCCGCCCGGTCGCCGGTCAGCCGTCCGGTCCGAGCAGGACGACCCCGCCGGACACCGACTGGGCGGGCCCCGGCAGCGGAACGCGGTAGGGGCGCCGGTCCTCGCCGGCGTACGGGGCAGCCCGGAGGCCGCCGCCCCAGGCCCACAGGTTTCCCGTCCGGTCGATCCCGTACGACGAGGCACCTGAGGCGCCGATCCACTCCATCGGCGGCACGCCGACCACCTGCTGCGGCGAGGCGGTGGAGGTGTCCTCGGCGTCCCCGTCGCCGAGCATCCCGGAGACGATGCGTCCCCACGCCCAGACGTGCCCGTCGGAATCCCGCGCGAGCGCGAAGTCGTTTCCGCCGGCCACCTGGACGATGTCGGTCAGCCCCTCGATCCTGACCGCCCGCGGGCTCTGACCTCCACGCGGTTCGACGCCCTGCAGTCCGTGGACGTTGTTGCCCCACGCGCACACCTCTCCGGTGCTGGTGGCGATGACGGCGGCCCCTCCCGGGTTGGCCACGCTGACGGCACCCGGGACGTCCCGGATCGTGCGGACCAGCGTCCCGTCCGGCTCGCCGATCACCTGGGTGAGATTGATCCCCCACCCCTGCACCCTGCCGTCGGAGCGCAGGGCGAGGACGTTGAGTTGCCCGTCGGCCACCTCGATCACGTTCTCGACCTTGGGGACCGGGCCCGGGGTGGGCTGCTGACGCTCGGCTCCGCGGTGGCCCCCGCTCGCGATGAACGAGTCGCCCCACGCGGTCACGGATCCGTCGGAGTGGGTGGCGAGGAACGCTCCACCGACCGCCGCCACGGAGGTGGCGTCCCGGACGCCGGGCACCTTCTGTGGCAGCGCCGCCGCGGGCCCGGCGGGCGTGCCGG
>NZ_JAALEE010000096.1:0-15434 GCF_014145265.1 Dietzia sp. CW19
AGGCCGCCGACGCCGGCCGGGCGCGGGGTGGGACCGGCTCCGCCGATCAGGAACGCGCCCGGGCAGCGGCACGGGCGATGGCTCGAACGAAGGGAGTGCGCTGGTGATCGCCTCGATCAGGGGGAGGGTGGCCGAGATCGGTCTGGACCGCTGCGTGGTGGAGGCCGGCGGTGTCGGCGTCCTGGTCCATGCGACGCCGGCCGCGCTCGCGGGCCTGCGGCGGGGAGACGAGGGGACCCTGCACACCGAGTTGGTGGTGCGCGAGGACTCCCTGACCCTCTACGGCTTCGATTCTGTCGATGCGCGTCGCCTCTTCTCGACGGTCCAGACGGTCTCGGGCGTCGGCCCGCGTCTGGCTCTGGCCATCCTGGCCACTCTCGAACCCGAGCAGCTGGTGAGAGCGCTGGGGACCGAGGACGTCAAGGCGCTCACGCGGGTTCCCGGGGTGGGCAAGCGCACCGCCGAGCGGATGGTGCTCGAACTCAAGGACAAGGTCGGCCCGGTGCACGACACCGTGGGCGGCGGCGACGGTCCGGGGATGCCGGGTGGACCGGCGGCGACCGAGGTGGCCGGCGCACTCGAGGGACTGGGCTTCTCCGTCACGGAGGCGGAGAAGGCCGCGACCGCCGTCCTGTCGACCGATCCGGACCTCGGCCCGGCGGAGGCCCTGCGGCTGGCGTTGCGTTCACTCGGTAGGCGCTGATGACGGGGCCGTACGGGCACGGGGACGAGGAGCCGTTCACGCCGGGGGCCGGTGACGGGGCGGAGGCCGAGTTGTCCGCGGCGTCGACCCCGTTCGACTCCGATGTCGAGGGCGCCCTGCGCCCGCGGAACCTGGGTGAGTTCATCGGGCAGGAGACTGTCCGCGAGCAGCTCGAGCTGGTGCTCACCGCGGCGACCCGTCGTGGTGTGGTCCCGGACCACCTGCTGTTCTCCGGGCCTCCGGGCCTGGGGAAGACCAGCCTCGCCATGATCGTGGCGGCCGAGCTCGGCGGGTCGCTCCGCATCACCTCCGGGCCCGCTCTCGAGCGGCCGGGGGATCTCGCCGCCATGCTCTCCAACCTCATCGAGGGTGACGTCCTGTTCATCGACGAGATCCACCGCATCGCGCGCCCGGCGGAGGAGATGCTGTACCTCGCGATGGAGGACTTCCGGATCGACATCATGGTGGGCAAGGGTCCGGGGGCCACCTCGATTCCCCTCGAGATCGCCCCGTTCACCCTGGTCGGGGCCACCACGCGGTCCGGAGCGCTCACCGGGCCGTTGCGGGATCGGTTCGGGTTCACCGCGCACATGGACTTCTACTCGGACGCGGACCTGGCGAGAATCGTGTCCCGGGCGGCCGAGATCCTCGAGATCCCCGTGGAGCCGGAGGCGGCGACGGAGATCGCCGGGCGGTCCCGCGGGACGCCCCGGATAGCCAACCGCCTGCTCCGTCGCGTGCGGGACTACGCGGAGGTCCGGGCGGACGGGCGGGTCACGGTCCCCGTCGCGCGCGCGGCACTCCGCGTCTACGAGGTCGACGAGTTGGGCCTGGACCGGCTCGACCGTGCGGTCCTGCGGGCGCTGCTGGTCCAGCACGAGGGCGGGCCCGTCGGTCTGAGCACGCTCGCGGTGGCCGTGGGGGAGGAGTCGAGCACCCTGGAGGAGGTCTGCGAACCGTTCCTCGTCCGTGCGGGGTTGCTCGCGCGCACCCCCCGGGGACGCGTGGCCACCGCGGCGGCATGGGAGCACCTGGGGCTGCGCCGCGCGAATCGCGACCCGGAGGAACCGATGCTCCCGGTCGAGACCGAGACGGGACCCGGCCCGCGCGGGTGACCACGGAGGTGGCATCCTCGAACGGGACCGGTCCGCCGCCCGGACCCGACACCTTCGGACCCCGACTCGACGGGTCCCGAACCGAGAGGACGCCGCATGGGACTGGAACTACTGCTGCCCGTCATGATCCTGGCGCTCATCGCGCTGATGTTCTTCCAGAGTTCCAAGCAGCGGAAGGCGATGAAGGACCTGCAGGAGATGCAGGCCTCCCTCGCGGTCGGCGATCAGGTGCTCACCACCTCGGGTCTGCACGCGACCGTGGTGTCGGTGGCCGAGGAGAGCCTGGTCCTGGAGATCGCCCCCGGCGTCCGGACGCAGTGGGACCGCAGGGTGATCCGCGAGAAGCTCGACCCCGGTACCTCCCCCGGGTCGGCCGCGGGGACGGACGGCGCTGGTTCCTGACGACCGCCTACCGGCGAGTAGTGTGATGGGGCCGTCCAGCCGGAGGCCTCTGCTGAAGACCGAGAGAGATCACCTGTGTCACCAGTCCGTTCTCGACGCGTAGATGCCCGCCCCAGGCCGTGGGCTCTGCTATCCGTCTTCTCCCTGGTGTTTTTCGTCCTCTTCCTCGCCGCATTCGCCGTGGCCGAGAAGGGACTGACGCCCAAGCTCGGGATCGACCTGCAGGGCGGCACGCGGGTCACGTTGATCCCGATCGGTCAGCCGGATGAGCAGGACCTGCGCCTGGCCCAGGACATCATCCGTGATCGCGTCGACGGGCTCGGTGTGGCCGGGACCTCGGTGGTCATTGAGGGAAGCAACATCGTCCTCACGGTTCCCGGCGAGGACTCGAGCCAGGCCCGTGACCTCGGGACCACCTCACAGTTGACGATCCGCCCCGTCCTCGAGGTCCAGCCGGTCGCCGAGGGGGACGTCGAACCCGTCGACGCCGCGGTCGGTGACCGCGATGCGGTCGCCCGCGCGGTGGAGGAGGCCCTGGAGGTCCGTCAGGGCGATCCCCAGGAGCTGTCCCAGCGCCTCCCGGAGTTCCGGTGCCCCGAGAGGGAAATCACCGCGGGCTTCGAGGACCAGGCGCAGGCGTTGATCGCGTGCGGCGAGGGGGCCAAGTACGTACTCGGCCCCGTACCGTTGCTTGTCGGTGAACCGGAGGACGGGGAGCGCCTCGACGGCCAGCAGATCGTCAAGGACTCGGTGTCATCGGGAATTAATCAGCGATCTGGTCGAAATGAAGTATCGTTTCGCTTCCTTGCTGGGCCCGGGCAAGAGGGATCTGCAACATGGACGCGTCTGACTCAAGAGAACCTCAACAGGCAAATCGCAATGATTCTTGACGGTCAGGTTATAAGTGCGCCAGTTGTCGAGGGAGTCACTCCAGTAGGAGGTACAACGTCGATTTCGGGCCAGTTCACAATGGACGAGGCCGCGGCGCTCGCCGCGAACCTCCGATACGGGGCCCTGCCGATCTCCTTCGAGGACCCGAACGTCGACAACGTGCCCGCCTCGTTGGGCCTGGCCTCCCTCGAGGCCGGTCTGCTCGCCGGCGCGATCGGTTTCCTGCTGGTGCTGCTGTACACGGTCCTGTACTACCGGCTGCTCGGCGTGATCGCGTTCCTCTCCCTGGCCATCTCTTTCCTGATCACCTACGTGATGCTCGTGTTCCTCGGGTACACGGTGGACTACAGCCTCGACCTGGCCGGTGTGGCGGGCCTGATCATCGGTATCGGTATGACCGCGGACTCCTACGTCGTCTTCTTCGAGAGGATCAAGGACGAACTCCGCGACGGACACCGGTTCAGATCCTCGGTACCCAGGGCGTGGAAGAGCGCCAGTCGCACCATCATCACCGGCAACGTGGTGAGTCTGATCGGCGCAGTGGTGCTGTACCTCCTGGCCACCGGTGAGGTGCGCGGTTTCGCCTTCACCCTGGCACTGAGCACCGTCATGGACGTCCTCGTGGCCTTCACCGTGCTGTGGCCGCTGGTCTACCTGGCCTCCACGAAGCCGTTGTTCACCAAGCCATGGGCCAACGGCCTCGGGCGGATGGAGGCCCTGCGGGTCGACTCCGCCGAGCGCCGCCGCCTCGAGCAGGAAGCCGAGAAGGACGGACCAGATTCGGAGTCCGGCGGGACCCGAGGCGTGTCGGCGACGGTGCGCGGTCCGGACGGGCCGCCCTCGGAACCGGGGCCGGCAACCCCGGGCGTGTCGATGATCCTGCCGCGCCGCGACGACTCCGAGGAGGAGGGCCGATGAGCGCCCCGGGAACGATCGACACCACTGACACCACTGGACCCGACCAGCCGGAGAGTCTGTTCAACCGCCTCTACACCGGCACCGGCGCGTTCCCCATCGTCCAGAAGCGCCGACTGTACTTCGTCCTCACCGGCGTCATCGTCGCGATCTGCCTGGCGAGCATCATCTTCCGAGGGTTCACCTTCGGGATCGACTTCACCGGCGGCACCAAGTTGACGATGCCGGCGGGGGATGCGGACACCGGCCGGGTGGCCGTCGTCGTCGAGGAGACGATCGGTCAGGAGCCCCAGACGGTCCAGGTCGTCGGCGCCGGGGCCGCGCGCATCGTCGAGGTGGAGACCGGATTCCTCACCAGTGACGAGATCTACGCGACCAAGCTCGCACTCCTCGAGGAGTTCCAGCCCGTCGCGGCGAGTGGCGAGGTCTCGATCGAGGCGATCGGGGATTCGGCACGAAGCGAGAGCTGGGGCGGGCAGGTCACCGAGAAGGCGATCATCGCCCTCGCGGTGTTCATCGTGATCGTGTTCGGGTACATGGCGCTGCGCTTCGAGTGGCGCATGTCGGTCGCCGGCGTGGTCGCGCTGTTCTTCGACGTCATCACCACTGCGGGGATCTACTCGCTCCTGGGATTCGAGGTCTCACCCGCGACGATCATCGGCCTGCTCACCATCCTCGGGTTCTCCCTCTACGACACGGTCATCGTGTTCGACAAGGTGGAGGAGAACACCCGCGGAGCCAAACACTCCTCCAGCAGCACCTATGCGGAGGAGGCCAACCTGGCCGTCAACCAGACGCTCATGCGATCAATCCACACCACCATCATCGGCATCCTGCCGCTGCTGGCCCTACTCGTGATCGCGGTGTGGATCCTCGGGGTGGGCACGCTGCTGGACCTGGCCATCGTCCAGGTGGTCGGGATCATCACGGGGACGTTCTCGTCGATCTTCCTCGCGACACCGCTGCTGGTGCTCCTCAAGGAACACGACCCTGACACCAAGCGCCAGACCGCCAAGGTCCTGGCCCGCCGGGAGAAGGTCGGGGCCACCGCATGACGGACCCCACGGCCACAGAGGTGTCGCCGGCCATCGTCACCGCCGTCGAGAGACTGATGCGCAGGGTCGAGGACTTCCCGGCGGCCGGGGTCCAGTTCTGCGACCTCACACCGGTCCTGGCCGATCCCGAGGGATTCGACGCCGTGGTGGCGGGGCTCGTCGCGGGCCACGAGATCGGCTCGGTGGACTACGTGGCCGGGTTGGACGCCCGGGGCTTCCTGCTCGCCGGCGCGGTCGCGGTGCGGCTGCACACCGGGGTGCTGGCCATCCGCAAGGCGGGAAAGCTCCCACCGCCCGTGCACTCACGCTCGTACGAACTCGAGTACGGGGCGGCAACGTTGGAGCTCCCCGCCGACGGCCTCGACCTCCGCGGGAAGCGGGTGCTCGTGGTGGACGACGTCCTGGCCACGGGAGGCACCCTCGGCGCGGCCGTCGGTCTGCTCGATGACTGCGGCGCGGTGGTGGCGGGGCTGTCCGTGGTGCTCGAGGTCCCCGGCCTCGGGGGTAGGGATAGACTGGCCGGCACACCGCTGACCTGCCTCACGGTCGCGTGACCACCGCCCGTCGTTGACGGATCGGACCCGGAGGGAGGAGCCGGCATGACCAATCGGCAGGATCCCGCCGCGAATGTCGGCGCCGGCCCGCAGCCCGTGCCCGCGGAGCAGCCCCAACCCAACACGCAACCCCTCCCGGTGATCCCGGGTGCGCGGCCATCGGCCGGCCGGCGCGTCCGGGCCAGATGGGCGCGCCGCCTCACCTCCGGGTTGACGGTGACGTCCACGCCCGCCGTCCTCGAACCCCTGGTCCGTGTGCATCGGATCCACCACGCCAAGGCCGACGTGGGGCTGCTCGCCCGTGCCTATGCGCTGGCCGAACGCCAGCACGAAGGCGTGTTCCGCAAGTCAGGCGACCCCTACATCACCCATCCACTGGCGGTCGCGACCATCTGCGCCGAGATGGGCATGGACACCACCACCCTCGTGGCGGCGCTGCTGCACGACACCGTGGAGGACACCGACTACTCCCTCGAGTCCCTCGCCTCGGATTTCGGGGACGAGGTGGGGCACCTGGTCAACGGTGTCACCAAACTGGACAAGGTCGACTTCGGCGAGGCGGCCGAGGCGGAGACCATCCGCAAGATGATCATCGCGATGGCGCATGACCCGCGGGTCCTGGTGATCAAGGTCGCCGACCGTCTGCACAACATGCGCACCATGCGCTTCCTGCCTCCGGAGAAGCAGGTCAAGAAGGCACGCGAGACCCTCGAGGTGATCGCGCCGTTGGCCCACCGCCTCGGCATGGCCACCGTGAAGTGGGAACTCGAGGACCTGGCCTTCGCCATCCTGGAACCCAAGAAGTACCAGGAGATCGTGCGACTGGTCGCCGACCGGGCGCCCAGTCGGGACGTGTACCTGGGCACGGTGATCAACCGGGTCAGGGCCGAGCTGGAGAACGCCCACATCCAGGCCCGGGTCGAGGGCCGCCCCAAGCACTACTGGTCGATCTACCAGAAGATGATCGTCCGGGGACGCGAGTTCGACGAGATCCACGACCTGGTGGGCATCCGCGTGCTGTGCGAGGACGTGCGGGACTGTTACGCCGCGATCGGCGTGGTGCACTCCACGTGGAAGCCCATGCCGGGGAGGTTCAAGGACTACATCGCGCAGCCGAGGTTCGGCGTCTACCGCTCGCTCCACACCACCGTGATCGGGCCCGACGGCAAGCCGTTGGAGATCCAGATCCGGACCCACGAGATGCACCGCAACGCCGAGTACGGGATCGCGGCGCACTGGCGGTACAAGGAGACCCGCGGCAAGCACCACGGAGACCCCGCCGAGGTGGACGAGATGGCGTGGATGCGCCAACTGCTGAGCTGGCAGCGTGAAGCCGCCGACCCGGGCGAGTTCCTCGACTCCCTGCGGTTCGAGATGACCAGCAAGGAGATCTTCGTCTTCACGCCGAAGGGCGACGTGATCAACCTGCCCGTCGGCGCGACCCCCGTGGACTTCGCCTACGCCGTCCACACGGAGGTCGGCCACCGGTGCATCGGCGCGCGCGTCAACGGCAAGCTCGTGGCGCTCGAGAAGCCGCTGGAGAACGGCGAGGTCGTCGAGGTCTTCACCTCCAAGGACCCCAACGCGGGCCCCAGCCTGGACTGGCAGAAGTTCGTCGTGTCCGGCAGGGCCAAGAGTTCGATCCGCCAGTGGTTCGCCAAGGAGCGGCGCGAGGAGGCTCTCGAACGCGGAAAGGACCTCATCACCCGGGAGGTACGGCGCGGGGGGGTACCCGTCCACCGGGTCTTCTCCAACGAGTCACTCGCCGGTGTCGCACGGGAGCTGGGGTTCGCCGACGTCACCGCGCTCTACACGGCGATCGGGGAGAACCACGTCTCCGCCAAGCAGATCGTGGGTCGGCTCGTCGCCGCCCACGGGGGCGCCGACGAGGTCACCGAGGAGCTGGCGGACCGCTCGCGGGACAAGAACATCACCTCGAACCGGCCCGCGCCGGCGGGTCCCGGGATCCTCGTGGGCGGGGTCAAGGACGTGCACGCCAAACTCGCCCGCTGCTGCATGCCGGTGCCCGGCGACGAGGTCCTCGGGTTCATCACCCGCGGCGGCACGGTGAGCGTCCACCGCACCGACTGCACCAACGCCTCCGACCTGCACCGCGAGCCCGAGCGCCTGGTCAAGGTCGAATGGGCACCCCAGCCGGGTGCGGTGTTCCTGGTGGCGATCCAGGTGGAGGCGCTCGACAGACACCGGCTCCTGTCGGACGTGACCAAGGTGCTGGCGGACGAGAAGGTCAACATCCTGTCCGCGTCCGTCCAGACGGCGGGGGACGATCGGGTGGCGATCTCGCGGTTCACCTTCGAGATGGCCGACCCCAAACACCTCGGACACGTCCTGCAGACGGTCCGAGGTGTCGAGGGGGTCTTCGACGTCAACCGGATGACGTCGAACTGAGCCGGATGTCCCGGCCCCCGGGCCTCACCTCTCGGGGAGCCCCGACTGGGCGTCGACGACCACGGTCTCGATCGTGACGGGGCGCCGCGGGACCTGGTTGTCCCGGTCGGTCGGGTCATCGCTCCTCACACCGGTCTCGGCGATGTCGTCGAGGACCTCGAGGCCCGAGTCCCCGACCGTTCCCATGACGGTGTACTCCGGCGGGAGTGCGGAGTCCTCGTACACCAGGAAGAACTGGCTCCCGGCGCTGTCGGGGGCCTGCGACTTGGCCATGGCGACGGTGCCACGGGGGTAGATGGCGGCGCCCGAACCGTCGTCGGCGAGCTCGAGGGTATCCGCGGCGGGCGGCTCGTCGACCACGGAGTAGCCGGGACCGGACAGGCCGGTCCCCGTGGGGTCACCGCACTGGAGGACCGACAGACCGGGCTCCTCCTCCGAGACGGTCAGGCGGTGGCACTCGGTGTCGTCGAAGTACCGCTGCTCGGCCAGGTGGACGAAGCTGGCGACATTGCAGGGGGCGCCGGACCGATCGAGCGTGATCGGGATCTCACCGCGGTCGGTGGTGATGGTGATCTCCGCCAGGCCCTGCCTGGCCTGGTCGCCCGACGGCGGCTCGGCGTCACGCTTGGTGTCGTTGACGGTCTCGACCTGCGCGTTGAACTCCTCGACCTCCGCCACCACCTCGGCGCCCTGATCCTCGAACTCCGCGGGGTCGAGCGGCTCGGGGGTCTCGGTGTCGGTGGGGTACTCGCAGGTCAGCCAGTTGGCGGCGTATTCCTCCGCGCGCTTGCGGTCGTAGTTGATCCATGCGACCACCCCGACGATCCCCAGCAGGACCGCGACGACGACCGACGCCGCGACGATCTTGAGTTGCTTCTCACGGCGGGCCTGCGCCTCCATCTGCTCGCGCAGGCGTTGACGCGCCTCTGCTCGGCGTTCCTGGTTGGTGGACACTGACCCTCCTGGGTACCTGGACTAGGCTGGAACAGTCGGCTGACGCCGCGGTGGGGACTCACAGAGCAGACCACAGCGCTCCAGCCCAGGGGTCTTGTCTACCAGGTCGGGCCGAGACGGCTGAACACCACTCCGGTGTACCGCCCAGTCGGACCGGCAGTTCGCGACGGACGTCGTGGGCGATCGAGAAAAGGAGTACAGGACGTGCAGATCATCGGGTTCCCAGCCGGGATGTTCCAGACCAACTGCTACATCGTGTCCGACGCCGCGGGGGACTGCGTGATCGTCGACCCGGGCCAGGACGCCGAGGACCAGGTGCGCAGGCAGGTCTCCGAGGCGGGCTTGAAGCCCCGGGCGGTACTGCTGACCCACGGCCACCTGGACCACATCTGGAACGCCCAGCAGGTCGCGGACCACTACGGCGTGCCGGCGTACATCCACCCGGAGGACCGTGTCATGCTCTCGGATCCGGGTCAGGGGCTGTCGCTCGATCTGTCCGCGATGCTCAAGGACATCACCTTCACGGAGCCGGCGGAGGTCATCGAGGTCTTCGACGGTGACACGCTGCGCTTCGGGACGATGACCTTCGACGTGGACCACGTGCCCGGACACAGCCCGGGGTCGGTGTCCTTCCGAATCGTCGTCGACACCGAGGAGGGCCGGCGAACGGTCGTGCTCGGGGGCGATGTGCTGTTCCAGGACGGGGTCGGCCGTACCGACCTGCCCGCGGGCGACACCGATGTGCTCATGCAGTCGATCGCCAAGAAGTTCCTCACGCTGGACGACGACGCGGTGGTGCTCCCCGGGCACGGACCCTCGACCACCGTCGGCCGGGAACGGCGGTCCAACCCGTTCCTGCGTGACCTCTAGAACCCCCTCCCCGAACCACCCACCGAGAGACGCAAGGACCCACCACACGTGACCGGCACCCAGAAGAAAACCGCGCTCAAGGCACCGAAGGGGGTGCCCGACTACGTCCCCCCGACCTCCGCCGCGTTCGTCGCGGTCCGGGATGCGATCACCACCGCCGCCCGGCGGGCGGGCTACGGGCACATCGAGCTGCCGATCTTCGAGGACACGGCGTTGTTCGCCCGTGGGGTGGGGGAGTCCACCGACGTCGTCTCCAAGGAGATGTACTCGTTCGAAGACCGTGGCGGACGGAGCGTCACCCTCCGGCCCGAGGGGACCGCCGGCGTGATGCGTTCGGTCATCGAGAACGGCCTGGACCGCGGTCAGCTGCCCGTCAAGCTCTGCTACGCCGGCCCGTTCTTCCGCTACGAGCGTCCCCAGGCCGGCCGGTACCGGCAGTTGCAGCAGGTCGGTATCGAGGCGATCGGGATCGACGACCCCGCCCTCGACGCCGAGGTGATCGCGGTGGCGGACGAGGCCTTCCGGTCCCTCGGGTTGACCGGGTTCCGGCTGGAGCTCACCTCGCTCGGGGACGACTCATGCCGGCCCGCCTACCGGGAACGGCTGCAGGCGTTCCTCGCCGGGTTGGACCTCGACGAGGCCACGCGGGAACGCGCACGGGTCAACCCGCTGCGCGTCCTCGACGACAAGCGCCCGGAGGTCCGCGCGCAGCTCTCGGGCGCCCCGCTGATGATCGACCACCTGTCCGAGGAGAGCGCCGCGCACTTCGCCGAGGTCAGGTCACACCTCGACGCCCTCGGCGTGGCCTACGAGGTCAATCCCCGGATGGTCCGAGGCCTGGACTACTACACCAAGACCACGTTCGAGTTCGTCCACGACGGACTCGGCGCCCAGTCCGGGATCGGCGGTGGCGGGCGCTACGACGGACTGATGGAGCAGCTCGGGGGACAGGCATTGTCCGGGATCGGATTCGGTATCGGCGTCGATCGCACCATGCTCGCGCTGCAGGCGGAGGGGATCGACCACGCCTCGGGCGGCCGGGTGGACGTGTACGGCGTCGCTCTCGGCGCGCCGGCCAGGGCCGCGCTGGTGCCCGTGCTGGCCGAGTTCCGTCGCGCCGGTCTGCGCGCGGACATGGCCTACGGCGACCGCGGTATGAAGGGCGCGTTCAAGGCCGCCGACCGGTCGGGGGCCGCCGTCACCCTCGTCGTGGGCGAGAACGAGCTGGCGTCGGGCACCGTCGTGGTCAAGACGATGTCCACTGGTGAGCAGACCCCGGTCCCGCTGGACTCGGTCGTGCCCCACGTCACCGGTCTCGTCACTCCCTGATCCGCCCCCGCGGGATCACACCCGCGCGCCGAAGGTGTCGCAGGCCTCCACGGACCCCTGGTCGTACCCGGTCAGGAACCACTGGCGCCGCATCTCCGACGAGCCGTGGGTCCACGAGTCGGGGTCGACCCGGGCGCCGCCGGACCGCTGGATGTGGTCGTCCCCGATCGCCTCGGCGGTCTGGATGATCGCGTCGACGTCGCGCGGGGTCAGGCTCTCCAGCAGTGGCTCCCCGCCGTCGGGACCGGGGGTCGAGGTGGCGTAGTGGGCCCACAGCCCGGCGTAGCAGTCGGCCTGGAGCTCGACCCGGACCGCGCCCGAGGACGCGCCCTGCGGATCCTGCTGGGATCGGCGGATGTCACCGAGCATCGTCTGCAGATGGTGCCCGAACTCGTGCGCGACGACGTACATCTGGGCCGCGCCGGCGGGTGAGCCCCCGAGCCGACCGACCAGGACCTCGTCGAAGAAGGCCGGGTCGATGTAGACGTCCTGGTCCGCCGGGCAGTAGAACGGCCCGACGTCGGAGGAGGCCGCGCCGCAGGCGGTGTCGACGTCGCCGGTGAAGATGGTGGTGTGTGGCTGGACCCACCGCAGCCCGACCTGGTCGGGGAGTTGGGTGCCCCAGACGTCCTCGAGGCTCTCCGTGGTGGCGACGATCCGGCAGACCGTATCCGTGTTGGCCTGCCGGAGGTCGCACTGGTCGATGTGGGTCTGGAACCGCTGCGCCGAGTCGGACTGCCGGCCGCCGGTGTCGCCGCTCTCCAGACCGAGCTGCCCCGGATCGACGCCCAGGAACAGCGCGACCAGGACGATGGCGAGACCGCCCACGCCCCCGCCGACCGCCATCCCGCGCCGGCCCCCTCGCCCGCCGCGGCCCCCGCCGGAGACCCCACTGGTGTCCAGGCTCCCGCCCTGCCGGAACGTCATGTCCGCCGCCCTTCGTCCCCGTCGGTCGCCGGTCCAGCCCGGCTCGCGCCCCTCCGCGGTCGAGGGACACTGTATTGGCAGCCGAGTCGCTGTCGCAGCCGACACCGGGAACCGACGCCGGTGGACGTAGACTGTGCCCCGTCAGAGCCCGGGACAGACCGCCGTCCAGATCGCGGTGGGTCCGACGGTCGCTCGCAGACCACCAGAAGTCTCCCGATGAAAGGACCACCGCAGTGCTGCGCACCCATTCCGCCGGCCAACTCCGAGCCGCCGACGCGGGGGACACCGTCACCCTGGCCGGCTGGGTCGCGCGCCGCCGGGATCACGGCGGGGTCATCTTCGTCGACCTCCGCGACTCCACCGGTGTGTGTCAGGTGGTGTTCCGCTCCGAGGAGATCGCCGAGCGTGCGCACCGTCTGCGCAACGAGTTCTGCGTCTCCGTCACCGGCGTCGTGGACCGCCGCCCCGAGGGGTCGGAGAACCCGAACCTCGCCTCGGGTGAGGTCGAGGTCGACGTGGTCTCGTTCGAGGTGCTCGGTGAGTCCGCGGCCCTGCCGTTCCAGCTCGACGACGAGGTGGGTGAGGAGGCGCGCCTCCGTCACCGGTACCTCGACCTCCGTCGCGAGGGGCCCGGGTCCGCGCTACGGCTGCGGTCGAAGGTCAACTCCGCCGCCCGGGGCGTCATGGCCCGCCACGACTTCGTGGAGATCGAGACCCCGACGCTGACCCGGTCGACCCCCGAGGGTGCGCGCGACTTCCTGGTCCCCGCGCGGCTCCAGCCGGGCACCTTCTACGCCCTCCCGCAGTCTCCCCAGCTGTTCAAGCAGCTCCTCATGGTGGCCGGGATGGAGAAGTACTACCAGATCGCCCGCTGCTACCGGGACGAGGATTTCCGCGCGGACCGGCAACCGGAGTTCACCCAGTTGGACGTGGAGATGAGCTTCGTCGACCAGGACGACGTCATCGCGATCGCCGAGGAGATCCTCACCGAGGTGTGGGCCACCGCCGGTTACCGGATCACCACGCCGATCCCGCGCATGACCTATGACGAGGCGATGCGTCGCTTCGGTTCGGACAAGCCGGACCTGCGGTTCGACATCGAGCTGGTCGAGTGCACCGAGTTCTTCGCCGAGACACCGTTCCGGGTGTTCAAGGCTCCCTATGTCGGCGCGGTGGTCATGAAGGGCGGGGCGTCGCAGCCCCGGCGTCAGCTCGACGCGTGGCAGGAGTGGGCCAAGCAGCGCGGGGCAAAGGGCCTGGCCTACATCCTCGTCGGCCAGGACGGCGAGCTCGGCGGCCCCGTGGCCAAGAACTTGTCGGAGGCGGAGCGCGCCGGGATCGCCGCGCACGTCGGCGCGGAGCCAGGTGACTGCATCTTCTTCGGCGCCGGAGGGGTCAAGTCCACCCGTGCGCTCCTCGGTGCGGCCCGCGGTGAGATCGCGGACAAGCTCGGACTGATCGACCCGGAGGCGTGGGCGTTCACCTGGGTGGTCGACGCGCCCATGTTCGAGCCCGCCGACGACGCCACGGCCGCCGGTGACGTGGCGGTGGGCTCGGGGGCGTGGACCGCCGTGCACCACGCGTTCACCTCCCCCAAGCCGGAGCACCTGGACACCTTCGACACCGACCCGGGTTCGGCCCTGGCGTACGCCTACGACATCGTGTGCAACGGCAACGAGATCGGCGGCGGGTCCATCCGCATCCACCGCAAGGACGTCCAGGAGCGGGTGTTCGGAGTCATGGGAATCTCGCAGGAGGAGGCGCAGGAGAAGTTCGGCTTCCTCCTCGACGCCTTCTCCTACGGCGCGCCGCCGCACGGCGGCATCGCGTTCGGGTGGGACCGCATCTGTGCGCTGCTGGCCCGCACCGATTCCATCCGCGACGTCATCGCCTTCCCGAAGTCCGGCGGCGGTGTCGACCCGCTCACCGACGCTCCCGCGCCCATCACCACGCAGCAGCGCAAGGAGTCGGGAATCGACGCCAAGCCCGTGACCCGCGGTCAGGGGACCCAGGCGGAGCCCGCGTCAGCCGGGTAGCCGCCCGACCAGCCGCCTCGGCCTCAGAGGTGGAACGCCTCGAGCGCCGGGCGGCCGTCCATCCCCGCGTGGTCCAGGCCGAACAGCCGGGCGACGGTCGGTGCCACGTCGAGTGTGCGGACCGGGCGGTCGACGGTGCCGCCCCGACGCACGATCCGGTGCCCGCCGCCGACGAAGAACGGGATCCCCAGGGTGACCTCGTGCCCGTGGTTGCCGGGGATCGGGTTGGAGAACGGGGTGGGGTCGGAGAAGCGCCATCCGGGATGGCACGTGGCCACCAGGTCACCGCCGAGTCGACCCAGCGAGAGCTCGGCCGGATCGTAGAGTCGGTTGACCCCCGGCAGCGCGCCCACGACCTCACGCAGTCGCCGCAGCGAGGCGTCGCGCTCGTGAGCGGGACCGAGGTAGGCGAACGTGTCCGCCCCGCCGTTCTGGGCGATCCCGAAGCGCCCACGGATCGCGGCGTCCGCCTCGATCGCACCAGCCGCGCTGATCAGTCTCAGCGGCTCCGACCAGTCCATCCCGTGATCGGCCAGGACGATGACCACCGAGCGCTCCCAGCGGCCGGTCGAGCGGAGGAACTGCTCGAGGTCCCAGAGCTTGTGGTCGGAGTTGGCGACCGCCTGGTTGCGCGCCAGGCGGAGTGAGGTCCCGGACAGGTCCATGTGTCCGAAGCGGTCCATGTCGCCGAGGTTGACGAAGGTCATCCGGGGGGCGTGGTCGGTGATGGTCTGCTTGAGGGCCTCGATGGTGAACCAGTCGAGGGAGTGGTCGGTGATGGGGACGAGCGGGAACGGCGCCCACTGGACGCTCGCGCGCCCGCCGAACAGTCCGTGGAGGTAGTCCTTGCTCAGGACACTCGCGGTGGTCAGGCCCGCCTCGGTGCGGATCCGGTCGAGCACGGTCGGCGCCCGGAGATCGTCAGGCCGGTCGAGCGTCCTGTCGGTGCCGGCGGCGTGGTCCCAGATCGAGTTGGCGGGAACCCCGTTGCGCTCGGGCAGGACCCCGGTGACCATCGCCGCGTGATTGGGGAGCGTCTCGGCGATCATCACCGACGACGCGTCGGTGAACCTGGTCCCCTCCGAGGCCCACCGGTGCAGGGTGGGGGCCTGCACGGGGTTGAGTTCGTCGGGCCGCATCCCGTCGGTGACGAGAACGTAGACGTCGAGGTCGTCGGCGACCGGTCGCGTGGGGTTGGCCCAGACCGGAGCGGGGTCGGCGAGCAGGGTGACCCCCACCGCGCCCGCGGCGGCGACCACGCCGGCCCCGGCCAG
>NZ_JAALEE010000097.1:0-4071 GCF_014145265.1 Dietzia sp. CW19
GCGGCCGGCGGCGGGAAGAGGCTGTCCGCCCAACGCTGCCACCCGGCGGTGAGCACGTCGCGGTCGAACTCGTCGCCGAAGTAGTAGTGGACGACGGTGACCATGCCCCACGCGCCGTCGCCGCTGAAGAAATGGGCGCCGCTGTTGCTGCGGATGCCGAGATTCCCCGGTTCGGCCACCTCCACCACGCCGTCGATCGGGTCGAGCCCATCGGGTGTCAGGTGCACGGTGTCGCCGACCGCCGGCTGTCGGTCGATCCCCAGCGCGTCGTTGAACCGCGCCCAGATGCCATCCTTGTCGAGGTCGCTGAACGCGATGATCGACACGGTGGCCGGCGGCAGGCCGCGGAAGTGGTCGAAGTAGCGGCGGAGATTGGCCAGGAACCCGTCCCAGCCGTGGCTGTGGTACTCGGCCTCCCAGTCCTCGCCGGTGATTCCGCTGTGGATGAGCCGCAGCACGGCTCCGCCGCCGTCCCTGCCCTCGACGAGGAACTCCACGACCTCCGTCTGGCCGTCCGCAGAGGACGAGTACCGCCGCCCGGGCTCCCACTCCCGGACCGTGGCCTCGGAGATGTTGCCGGACCCGAAGTCGGACACGACGCGGGCGCCGACGCCCCCCTCCGGCGGGTCGAACCGGTGCGGCACGAACCAACACGCCATACCCTCACCTGTGGCGACGGCCTCCCACACCTCCTCCGGGGTGGCGTCGAGCTCGATGGACTTCTCGATCCGCTTGGGCTGGTCAGACATCGTCCTTCTCCTCACTCTCAGATGGGTCGGTTCGCCCGGATGGATCGGTGGGCCCGGATGAGTCGGTTCGCCCGGATGGCCCGGCGCCCCCGGATGAGTCGGTGCTCCCGGGTGGGACGGCGTGCATCCCCACGATGAGCCGGTGTCGGCGGCTCCCATCGGAGGAGTCGTCGTGGTACCTGGACACGAGCCTGGTCACCGCGTCGGTGAGTTCGTCGGCGAACGCCGCGCGGTCGGCCGGGGTGGCGAAGCACACCTCGCCGTCGAGACCGAACGTCCCGACCCGCTTGCCGGTCCGGCGCGCCCCGACGACCAGTTCACCCACCTCGCGCACCATCCGTGAGGCCAGCGCGAGCAGCCATCGTGGGGACGCCTGGTCGCTGTCGGCGCCGACGACCGGCTGGGTCCGTCCCATCACCCCGGGAGAGACGACGTACGACGACGACGAGGCCCTCAGGATCCGTTCGTGGACGTTCCCCCGCCGTCGCTCCTCGACCAGTTCGACCAGCCCGTGCTTCTCGAGCTGCCGCAGGTGATAGTTGAGCTTCTGCCTCGGTACACCCAGCCGGGCGGCGAGCGTGGTGGCCGACCCCGGCTCGGAGAGTTCGGCCAACAGGCGCGTGCGGATCGGGGCCAGGGCGGCGGTCGCCACCTCTGCGCTGTCGATCACGCCGATGTCCTGCATGCCCCCGGCCTCCTGTGTTGGTTGGCACCCAGCCTCCTGCCGACAAACTTTTTTGTCAAGGAGTGTTTCCCCGTCGGCACTCGACCGCCCGGGGGTGGACGCCCCCGGGCCGGACCCGATCAGTCGGCCGGAGGTCAGCGCTCGCCTACGCTCGGATCCATGTGTATCCACCACGGCACCGCCACCCTCGCCGGCTCCGTGACCCCTCCCGATCCCGCGCACGAGGCGGCACAGGTGCGGGCTCTGTGGGAGCCGCTGGGTCTTCCGGGGATCATCGACGTCCACACGCACTTCATGCCCGACCGCGTGATGGCCAAGGTGTGGGACTACTTCGACGCCGCCGGCCCCAAGATCGGCCGGACGTGGCCGATCACCTACCGGGAGGCCGAGGACGAGCGGGTCGCCCGCCTGAGGTCCTACGGCGTACTGGCGTTCTCGTCGATGCTGTACCCGCACAAGGCGGACATGGGGGCGTGGCTCAACTCGTGGTCGGCGGACTTCGCCTCTCGGCACCCCGACTGCCTGCACACCGCGACCTTCTTCCCCGAGCCGACCGCGGGTGACTACGTCCGCGACGCGATCGAGGCCGGGGCCCGGGTGTTCAAGTCACACATCCAGGTGGGCGAGTACGACCCTCGCGATCCGCTGCTGGACCCGGTGTGGGGCCGACTCGCGGAGGCGCAGGTGCCCACGGTGATCCACTGCGGGAGCGGTCCCGTGGCGGGACCCTTCACGGGCCCGGAGCCGGTCGCGGACGTGCTCGAGCGGTTCCCGGATCTGCCGTTGATCATCGCCCACATGGGCATGGGTGAGTACTCGGAGTTCCTGGACCTGGCCGAGCGGTACAGCGGCGTCTACCTGGACACGACCATGGCGTTCACCGACTTCGTCGAGGAGATCAGCCCGTTCCCTGCCTCGGAGCGCGGGCGGCTCGCCGATCTGGGGCACAAGATCCTGCTGGGGACCGACTTCCCCAACATCCCCTACCCGTTCGCGCACCAACTCGACGCCCTGGCGGGACTCGGGATGGGCGACGACTGGCTACGGGCGGTGTGGCACGGGAACGCCGCGAGGCTCTTCGACCTCTGACAGACCGGTCCGGCCCGCCGCGCCGCTGTCGGGCCCCGGCATCCGCTGTTCCGCCGGTTCGGGAGACGGTTCGGGGAACGGTTGGGGAGCCCGGGGCTCACTCTGCTCGGGACGGAGGACGCCTCCCGACCGCGCGGGCTGGGAGGGTCCGCCGGACAGGATTCGGCGGCCGGACAGGGCGCTGCCCAGGGTCAGCTCGTCCGCGAACTCGAGATCCGCACCCATGGGCAGGCCTGAGGCCAGACGGCTCACCACGAGTTCGGGGAACGGCCGCAGCAACCTGGCCAGGTACGTGGAGGTGGCCTCGCCGGTGGTGTTGGGGTCGGTCGCGATGATGATCTCCGCGATCTCCTCGCCCTCGAACTCCTCCCCGACTCTCCTCATCAGACCGGCGATGCGCAGCTCGTTGGGCCCGATGCCGTTGATGGGATCGAGCGCGCCACCGAGCACGTGGTAGAGCCCGCGGAACTCGCGGGTGCGCTCGATGGCCTCGATGTCCTTGGGCTCCTCGACCACACAGATGAGCGTGGGGTCGCGCCGCGGGTCGGAGCAGATGCGGCAGCGTTCGGCCGCCGACACCGTGCCGCAGACCTCGCAGTACGTGACGCCGTCGACCACCGCCTGCAGCGCGGAACGCAGCCGCTCCACCGACTCCGGCTCCGCCTGCAGGAGGTGGAAGGCCAGCCGCTGCGCGGACTTCGGACCGACGCCCGGCAGTTTGCCGAACTCGTCGATCAGGTTCTGGACTGGTCCCTCGTACATCGCCGTTCCTGTGCTGTGTCGTTCCCGGCGACGGATGCGCCGCCGGGTGGCGGGTCCCGGATATCCCCGGGTCCCGCCGGGCTCACATGCCCAGGCCGCCCATCATGTCGCCGAGGCCGCCGCCGGAGGCCAGGGGGCCGAGCCGCGACTCGGCGAGCTGCTGGACCTTGGTGTGGGCGTCGCCGAACGCACCGACGAGCAGATCCTGGAGCGTCTCGATGTCCTCGGGGTCCACGACCTTAGGGTCCACCGTGACCCCGGTGACCTCACCGGTGCCGCGCATGGTGACGGTGACGAGGCCGCCACCGGCCTGGCCGTCGACCGTGCTCGCGGCGATCTCCTGCTGCGCCTGGGCGAGCTGGGCCTGCATCTGCTGGGCCTGCTCGAGGAGGGCGTTCATGTCGGGTCCGGGCTGCATGGCGGGTCCTTTCGGCTGGTGCCTCATCTAAGCCGGGGCGGCCCCGGTCGGTCGGAACCCAGGGTAACCGCACCATCGGACAGCGTGCCCCGCCGCGCGGCGGGCCGGGCCGCTCAGCGCTCGAGCGGACGAGCCCCGAGGTGCTCCTTGAGCAACTGCAGAGCGATGTCCTCGCCGGTCCGGTGATCGATGTTCTGCGGCCCACTGCGGGCCTCGTCCACCATCTCCTCCTCGCTCACCGGGGGTGGTGGCGGACCGTCGGGCTCCCCGGCCTCCGGCTCGGGCTCCTCGGGCGGCGGCGGGATGTCGTCGTACCCGCCACCGGGCGCACCGACCGCACCGGACCGCCCGTCTCCCGCACCCTGACC
>NZ_JAALEE010000098.1:0-7468 GCF_014145265.1 Dietzia sp. CW19
CGGCGCGGCGGAGGAAGGAACGGCGGTCGAACGTCATGAGGGAACTCCGAGATCTCGGTCGAAGACGAAAGGCGTGTGTGACGCGTGGGATCTCACCCGCCTCACGCGAGTGTGTCACAAGAACATCGCGGCGTCTCCCCCGGCGTTACCACACGGGTGTCCGACCACGGCGCAGGCGCGGCTGGTTGACTGTCACACATGAGCCGCACGCCCAGATGGTCCGCCTCCGACGTCCCCGACCAGACGGGACGGACCTTTGTCGTGACCGGGGCCAACGCGGGGATCGGCCTGGCCACCACACAGGCACTCGTGGCCCGGGGCGCCCGGGTGGTCATGGCGTGCCGGAACCTCGAGAAGGCCGAGGCCGCCCGGGCCACCCTGCCGTCGGGGACGCGTGACCTGGCGCTGGTCCGTCGCCTCGATCTGGCGGACCTCGACTCGGTGGACGAGTTCGTCGCCGGGACCGCGGATCGGGTGGATGTCCTGATCAACAACGCCGGCGTCATGAACCTCCCGCCCTCGCGGACCGCCCAGGGTCACGAGATGCAGTTCGGCGTGAACGCGCTCGGTCACCACGCCCTCACCGGCGGCCTGCTGCCGCGGTTGACCGATCGCGTGGTCTGGCTCGGCTCGCTGGCACACCTCCGCGGGCGCGTCGACACCGACGATCTGAGCATGGATCTGCGCGGATACCGGCCGATGGCGGCCTACGCCAACTCGAAGCTGGCCTGCATCATGCTGGCCTACGAATGGCAGCGCCGACTCGGTCGCGAGGGCGGGGAGATCCGGTCGATGGCGGCCCACCCCGGGTACACCGCCACCGAACTCCTCCGGCAGAGCGGCCGCCCGGCCGCCGACCGGTTCTTCGAGCTCGGCAACTCGATCTCGTGGGCCGGACTGACGCCGGAGACGGGCGCCCTGTCCGTCCTCTACGCCGCGACGGTGCCGGACCTTCCGGGCGCGACCTTCGTGGGCCCCGATCGCCTCGGCGGACTGAGGGGATACCCGAAGATCGCCAGGTCGAGCAGCAGGTCCCGCGACGAGCGGGTCGCCGCCGCCCTCTGGGAGCGGTGCACCGAGATGTCCGCGTTCCGGTAGTCAGCCCGCGGCGGGGTCAGGCCGACCCGTAGGGGTCAGGCCAGTCCGGACGCGGCCAGTCCCGCACGGAGCCGGTCGAGGTGTTCCGGCGGGCCCTGGAGCAGGGGCATGCGCAGCTGGTCGGAACCGATCAAGCCCTGCATCTTGAGAGCGGCCTTGACCTGGATGGCCCCCTGAGAGGTGTGCATGATCGCGTCGACGGCCGGGATGAGGCGGGTGTGGATCTCGCGTGCCAGGGGGAGATCACCCGCGTCGACGGCGTCGATCATGGCCCGGTAGTCGTCTCCGGCCACATGCCCGACCACCGACACGACCCCGGTGGCGCCGAGTGCGAGGAACGCGAGGTTGAGCACGTCGTCGCCCGAGAACCACAGCAGGTCGGTCTCGGCCATGAGCCGGCTGGCCTCGAACAGGTCGCCCTTGGCGTCCTTGACCGCGCGGAGGCCGGGGATCTCGGCCAGAAGGCGGATCGTGTCGGAGGACAGGGCCGTGCCGGTTCTCCCCGGGATGTCGTAGGCCATGACGGGTCGCCCTCCCGCCTCGGCGACCATCCGGAAGTGCTCGACGATCCCGTGCTGCGTGGGCTTGTTGTAGTACGGCGTGACCACCAGCAGCGTGTCGGCGCCGCGCTCGACCATCGCGGCGGCCGCCCGCATCGAGTGCTCCGTGTCATTGGTACCGCAGCCGGCCATCACCGACACACGGTCACCGACCGCCTCGACGACCGCCGCCACGGCGTCGTAGTCCTCGTCGTCGGTGGTCGTGGCGGACTCACCGGTGGTGCCGTTGACCAGCAGGCCGTCGTGGCCGTGGTCGGCGAGGTGGACGGCGAGTCGCTGCAACCCGTCGAAGTCGATCGAGCCGTCGTCGTGCATTGGGGTCACCATCGCGGTGATGACCCGACCGAAGGGATTATCCGACATGGGCACCAGGATAGGCGGTCCTCATTGATCGTTGGCCCAGTGCGGTCACCGGCAGCTCCGGCGGGGACGACCGGAGGCACGCGGGCCCCGTCGCGGTTAGGGTCGTCACCACCCCACACGCACGACCCAGGAGGACCACATGAGCTCGGAGACACCCCCGGAGACCCCAGAGGACCTGGGCAACACCATCGACGGAACGCGTGTCGGTGACGGAAGTGCGCCGGATCCGGCAGCGGACCAGGGAGCGACCGGAATCGACCCGGACGCACCGGGCAGCGGTGGTCACAGTGACGGGCAGAGCGTCGGCAACGGCGACGGCACCGCGACGACGGGAACTAGGGACCTGGAGGAACAGAAGCGCATCTATCAGACGCCGGAGCAGCCGGACCACGCGCTCGGTGGGAGCGAGGGAACAGCCGACGGGATGTAGGCCGCCAGCAAGCCGCGCTACGGCGCGGGAGCGGGGAGGACCGTGACGGCGCGGCCCGAGGGGAGGGTCAGCGAACCTTGTCCGGGTTGGTGTCGAGGAAACGGCCCAGGGTGTTGTCGACGACGATGTGAGCCACCTCGTTGGTCGTGGCCACACCCACGCGCAGCGTGGCGGCCAGAGCATTCTGCAACATGGAAACCTCCCGACAAGTGGTGTGACTCGCGTCACTGACAACCGTCACCCTACGCTCGGCCGCGGGAGACCGTAGCCGTATCAGCGAAAAACCCGGATGACCGTCCTGCACAGGCGCCCCGGCCCGGGCGAACCGCTCGAGCGTATTGTTGTTGCGTCATCCAGTCAAGGGGTCGTCATGCTTAATCCACTGGTCAGGATCCATCGGTCGGCCACGCGCTCCCACACCGGTGGCGGCTGGCTGGACTCACGTCACTCGTTCTCCTTCGCCCGCCACCAGGATCCGATGAACACGCATTTCGGGAGACTCCTGGCGAACAACGATGACCGGATCGCACCGGGTTCCAGGTTCGACACCCACGGCCACCGGGACATGGAGATCGTCACCTGGGTACTCTCCGGTTCGCTGGTCCACCAGGACTCCGAGGGCCACAACGGGATCATCTACCCCGGCCTCGCCCAGCGGATGAGCGCGGGGTCCGGGATCCTGCACTCCGAGCGCAACGACGCCTGGCGGGACGGATCGATCCAGACCCCCGAGGCCCCGGCCGAACCGGTCCACCTGGTCCAGATGTGGGTCGTCCCCGACTCCACGGGAGGGAATCCGGGGTACGAACAGCGCGAGATGGACCCCGCCGAGCTGGAGGACCACCTCGCCGTCGTCGCGAGTGGTCGCCGCGCCCACTCCGACCGGGCCGCCATCCGGATCCGCAACAGCACCTCCGCGCTGCTCGCGGCGCGGCTACAGCCGGGGCGGTCCGTCCAACTCCCCGATGCGCCGTACCTCCACCTCTACGTGCCCGTCGGCTCGGTCGACCTGGAGGGCGAGGGCGAGCTGGCCACCGGTGACGCCGCGCGGCTCACCGCGACGGGTGGTCGCCGGGTCACCGCCGGTGCGGACGGGGCCGAGGTCCTCGTGTGGGAGATGCACGCGGGGATGACCATGCTCGACGTGAGAGGGCACTAGTCGGAGGACTCGAGCGGGTTCGGCGCGCCGTCGTCCTCCTCCCCGGGGATCCGGTGCAGCGGACCGATCGGCTCGGGCGAGGGTGTGGTCTCGTTCTTCTCGAACTCCTCGGGCGAATAGGCCCGCTCCCACTGCCTGGTCACCGTGGGCGGGCGCTCGCCCAGATCGGCCGAGATGCCCTTGACGAGGCTGTACATCATCACGAAGCCCATGACGAAGAACGGCAGCCCGATGACGGTGATGACCTCCTGCAGAGCGCTCAGACCACCCGTCCCGGTGCCGGCGAGCAGCGTCGCGGCGACGGCACCCATGAGGACGCCCCAGATGATGCGCTGGTGGATGGGCGACGGGGAGACGGTGTCGTCCTCGCCCGAGGCCATCATGTCCACGACCATCGCGGCCGAGTCGACCGAGGTGGTGAAGAAGATGACGACGATCAGCACCGCGAGCCCGGAGACGAGGGTGGCGAGCGGGTAGTTGGACAGGAACGCGAACAGGGCACCCGGGATGTCACCGTCGTCGACCACCGCCTCCACCAGTCCACCGGGACCGTTCAGTTCGATGTCGAACGAGGCCATGCCGAACACGCCGAACCAGATGATGGAGAAGGCCACCGGGAGGACGAGCACCCCGAAGACGAACTGGCGGATGGTCCGCCCGCGACTGATGCGGGCGATGAAGATGCCCACGAACGGCGACCACGTGATGGTCCACGCCCAGTAGAAGACGGTCCACGTGTTCTGCCAGGTCGCAAGGTCGTCGTTGGCCGGGAAGACGTTGTTCCAGAACGCCAGTTCGGGCAGCGTCGAGGCGTAGACACCGAAGGTCTCCACCGTCCCCTTGAGCAGGAACAGGGTGGGGCCGGTGACGACGATGAAGACGAGCAGCGCGACGGCCAGAACGATGTTGAGGGTGGACAGCCGCTTGATGCCCTTGTCCAGACCGGCCGCCACCGAGATGCAGGCGATGGTGGTGACCACCACGATGACGAGCACCTGCACCACCGGGGACACGGCGATCCCGAAGAGCTCGTTGAGGCCGGCGTTGATCTGGAGTGTGCCGAGGCCGACCGAGGTCGCCACGCCGAACACCGTGCCCACCAGCGCCACGACGTCGATCGTCTTGCCGATGGGCCCGTAGACGCGGTTGCCCAGGACAGGCGCGAAGATCGAGCTGACGCGCGGCGGCATCTTGCGCTTGTAGATGAAGTAGGCGAAGGCCAGGGCCGGCAGCGCGAAGATGGTCCAGGTGTGAAGACCGAAGTGGTAGAGGGTGAAGGCCATGGCCTCCTGGGCGGCCTCCCTGCTCCCGGGGTCCACCCCACCGCGGGGAGGGGTGGCGAAGTGCGAGATCGGCTCGGCCACTCCCCAGAACATGAGGATGGTGCCGATTCCGGCGGCGAACAGCATGCCGAACCAGGCCGCCGTGGAGTGCTCCGGCTCCTCACCGTCTGCGCCGAGCCGTACGTGACCGAACCGGCTCAGCGCTATCCACAGGAGGAAGAGCAGGAAGATCGAGACCCCGGCGATGTAGAACCACCCGAGGTTGGTCATGATCCACCCCGAGGCGGTACCGAACACGTCCCCCACCCAGTCCCCGGCGAGGAACGTGACCACCACGAAGGCCACGATGACCGCCACGGTGGTGAGGAAGATTCCCGGGTCTGTCCTGAGCCTCAGTGCGCGTGTAATCCGTTCGGACATGGTCCCCCTCGTCTGTTCGGCCGTGCTTGTCGGCGGGTCGGTCCTCCGGTCTGACCTCAGTACGCGAAGTTGTGTACCACGAACACCTTGCCTCCGGCGGAGTAGGCGATCCCCATTCCCGCCGAACGGTACCCGGCGTCAACCAGGTTGTCGTTGTGGCCGGGAGAGTTTTTCCACAGGTCGACCAGACACACCGGTCCGCAATGCGTGCCGGCGGCGACGATGTTCTCCCCGTGGCCGCGGCTCAGCAGGGCCTGGTTGTGGTAGACGGCGTCCTGGGCGGCGAGCCGGTCGGCCCACGCCTGCGCCTCACGGTCCAGGTCCGGGTTGGGGGCGAGGACCCCGAGCCCCCTCGACACCCGGTAAGAGTCGATCTCCCGGACGATGCCCTCGCGCAGCCCGCCCGAGACGTCCTGGTAGATCATCCCCGTCGACCCGACCGCCGCCCACACCTCGGCGGGCACCGCGGCGCGGGCCTGGGAGACGAGCCCGTCCACCACGTGCTGCGGGATGAACGGCGGCAGAGCCTGGGCGGAGGCCGTCGCTCCACCGCCACCCATCAGAGTGGCGGAGGTGACGGCGATGGTCGCGAGTGACGCAGTGAGCCTGGAGCGCATGGAGGTGATCATGCCGCCTCGGCGAGTCTGAAGCGAACCAATTGGCGGATGAGGTAAAGCCGACGCGTTACGCCCGCGACCTGCGTAAACCACTGTTGCAGATGGTACTAAAGTTAACGTGGAACGAGGAACAGGCCGGCCCCCGCGAGGACCTCGACGGTCACCGGGAGCGGCGCCACGGCGTCACCGTCGGCGAACGCCTCCACATCCTGAGCCTCGATCCGGACCGACCTGCACCGCCGTGTGGTCACCCCCCGGAGTCCCACGTGGGTACCGGAGTAGAGCCGGCGGAAGTGCCACGCCAGTCGGGGCTTGGAGATCCTGCCGACGTAGCAGACGTCGAACAACCCGTCGGACCGGTCGGCGTCGGGGGCGATCCTCATGTCACCGCCGTAGCTGCGCGTGATGGCGAACGCGCTGAGGAGGACCTCCGTCTCCACCGTCTCCTCCCCCGCCTCACCGGCGTCGAAGGTCATACGGAACCGACGGGGCCGGTACGTCGGGAACTCGATGATCGAGGCCAGGACGTAGCGCAGGGGCCCGCCGAGGATCGTCATCTCGTTGACGCGCCGGTTGACCGCCGAGTCGAGCCCCGCACACAGGACGGAGGCGAAGAGGTGCGGGTCGCCGCCGTCCGGGGTGGCCCGGCCGAGGTCCACCTGCTCGACCCGGCCGGCGGCCACGACGTCGGCGGCGGCCTCCGGGCTGTCCAGCGGGATGCCGTACTCGCGGGCGAGATCGTTTCCGGTGCCCGCAGGGATGATGCCGATCGGGACTCCCGAGAACGCCTGCGCCTGCACGGCCAGCGAGACCATCCCGTCCCCGCCGCACACGGCGAGAGTGTCCACCTTGTCGGCGATCGCCTGCCGGGCCAGGTCGAGGGACTCCTGCGCGCTGACCCCCCGGAGGGCGTGGATCTCGAGCCCGTGCGACCGCAGCCTCGCGGCCGCCCTATCGGCGACCCGGTCACCCCGTCCCCCGCCGGCGGCCGGGTTGGTCAGCAGGGCGACCGTGTGGATCCGACGGTCGGACAACTTCGGGGTCACGGGATCAACGTCCCCGGGTTGCACACACCCTTCGGATCCACGGCGTGTTTGACCGCACGCAGCATCCGCACGCCCACCTCGCCGATCTCGGCCTCGAGATAGGGCCTGTGGTCCACCCCGACCGCGTGGTGGTGGGTGATCGTCCCGCCGGTGGCCACGATCGCCTCGGATGCCGCCCGCTTGGCCCGTGTCCACTGCGCGACGGGGTCCTCGCCCCGCTGACCCGCCACCACGGTGAAGTAGAGCGACGCGCCGGTGGGATAGACGTGACTGATATGGCACATGACCAGCGCCGGCGTGCCACTGGCCTCGAGCGAGGTGGTCAGCGCCCCGGCGACGGCGTCCCGCAGCGCGGTCAGGTTCGACCAGTCGGTGGCGGTCTCCAGCGTCTCGACCAGCGCGCCGTTGTCGAGCAACGAGTCACGCAGGACCGGCGCACCGAAGCGGCCGTGCTCCCACGCCTCGGCCGGGCCGGCGCCCAGCGACACGCCG
>NZ_JAALEE010000099.1:0-3595 GCF_014145265.1 Dietzia sp. CW19
GGCTGCCGGAGAACCGCGAGACGCACCCGCTCCTGGTGATCTCGGCCGCCGGACGGATCGGCCGCTACGACGCCGACGGCCTGTACAAGTACGGGCAGGAGGTCATCGTCGAGTTCGGTCGCGCCGCCGGGGACGGAGCCGACGTGGTGGGAGAACCCGTCGTGCCGTTCGACATCGGCCCCGCCCCCACCTGGCGGAACCTGCGGGTCGACATGCAGGACGTGCCGGCCGAGGCCGACGTCATGCGGATCCTGGTCGACGACGACGACCTGACCCCCGACCAGTGGGCGGCGATCACCCCGCCGCGCGCGCCCGAGCTCGTCACGGTCCAGGAGCTCGTCGGATCGGAGTCTCCCGTCATGCTGGACTGGGCGGTGAGCCTGCAGTTCCCGTGCCAGCGGCCGTTCTCGCACTACGCGGGGGTCGCCGAGCTGCCGGAGTACCGGATCCTCCCGGACCGTCCACTGGCGGTGGCCGCCACCAGCACGTGGCAGTCGTACGAGTCGGGGGGCCCGCTCGGGTGGATCGAGGTCGCCCAGCGCGCCCGCACGATCCCGTCGTACCTGCGGCACGACTGGAACCGGGACTGGGGCTCCATCGAGGCGTACACCCCGCTGGGGACCTACCAGGAGGACCCGCCGGCGCCGGCCGAGGTGACCACCGGGACCGAGACCCGCTGGGGTTGGTGGCAGCCCGAGGGCCCGATCCTCGTGACCGACCCGGAGTCCTAGTCCGGGCTACCGGCCCGAGCCCCCAGGGCCCGGACACAGGGGCAGCGCGTCCCGCGTGGGATGCGCTGCCCCTTGTCGTCGGTGTGATGTCTCGGGACATCACACAAGCCCCGGCACACCGTACGTTCAGCCAGCACTACCAGGGGTCGGGGACGACGAAGGCCGGCCCGCCTCCGGAGAGAGCGGACCGGCCCAGGCGTGCTGCCGCGCGTCGGCTACAGCGGCGCGATGGGGTGCTTGCGCGGGGGCTCGTTGCGGACCTTGTCGCGCAGCTGGGCCAACGCGCCGCGCAGCACCAGACGGGTCTGCGACGGCTCGATCACCGCGTCGATGTACCCGCGCTCGGCGGCCGAGTACGGGGTCGCGATGAACTCGTTGTACATGTCGATCAGCTGCTTGCGGAGCTTGGGACCCTCTTCCGGGCCCGCCTCCTCGATCTGCCGACGCTGCAGCAGGTCCACCGCGCCCTCGGCGCCCATCACCGCGATGCGTGCGGTGGGCCAGGCGAAGTTGAGGTCGCCGCCGAGGTTCTTGGACCCCATCACGGCGTAGGCGCCGCCGTAGGCCTTGCGGACGACGAACGTGACCTTGGGGACCGAGGCCGCCACCACGGCGAAACCCATCTTGGCCCCGCGGTGGATGATGCCGAGTTTCTCCTGCTGCAAGCCCGGGAGATAGCCGGGGGTGTCCACCACGTAGACCAGCGGGATCGAGTAGGCGTCACACAGCATCATGTGCCGCGTCGCCTTCTCCGACGCGTCGATGTCCAACGCGCCCGACAGGTGCAGGGGCTGGTTGGCGACGACGCCGACGGACTCGCCGTCGACCCTGGCGAAGCCCGTGATGATGTTGGACGCGAACTGTCCGGAGGTCTCCACGAACTCGCCGTCGTCGAACATCCGCAGGAGCACGTCGTGCATGTCGTACGCGGCGTTGTCCGTGTCCGGGATGATTGAGTCCAGCTGACGATCCGACTCCGTGGTCTCCGCCTCGAGACCCGGGTTGATCCGCGGTGCCTTCTCGGCCGCCGAGGACGGCAGGTAACTCAGCAGGTTACGCACGTACATGAAGGCGTCGTGCTCGCTCACGGCCACGTGGTTGACGTTGCCGTTCTTGGCCTGCTGCAGGGCCGAGCCGAGTTCGTCCATGGTGACGTCCTCGCCGGTGACCTGCCGGATCACGTCGGGGCCGGTGACGAACATGTACGCCTGGTCCTGGACCGCGATCACGAAGTCGGTGGTCGCGGGGGCGTAGACGGCGCCGCCCGCGCACTTGCCCAGCATGATCGAGATCTGGGGCACGTACCCGGAGGCCGGGTACTGGCGCCGGGAGATCTCCGAGTAGTAGGCCAGCGAGGTCACGGCGTCCTGGACTCGCGCGCCACCGGAGTCGTTGATGCCGATGATGGGGCACCCGACCTTGATCGCGAAGTCCATGATGGCGCAGACCTTCTTACCGAAGCCCTCGCCGACCGACCCGCCGAACACCGTGTTGTCGTGCGCGTACACGGCCACCGGGCGACCGTCGATGGTGCCGCGACCGGTCACCACACCGTCCCCGAACGGGTTGTCCGGGCTCCCCGGAGCCTTGGCCAGCTGGCCCATCTCCACGAAGCTTCCCGCGTCGAGCAACTCCGCGATGCGCTCGCGCGGCGGGGTGTGGCCCGCGGCGTCGCGTCGGGCCCTGGCCCGCTCGCTGCCCGGGTCGCGGGCCTGCTCGGTCTTAACCCGCAGTTCAGCGAGCTTCTCCGCGGTGGTCCTAGCCGTCACGCGTCCGATCCCTTCAGTACTCCCGCGTCGATCTCGACGAGTCGACGCGCCAGGTGCTTTCCGACCGTACTGACCACCGGCTCGTCGACCACCGCGAGGTGGTCACCCTTGAGCTGGACCACCTCCAGATCGGAGACGATCCGGGCCCAGCCACCGTCGCGGTCGACGTGGGCGTAGCGGGGTTCGAGCTCGATGGCGCCCTCGTGCATACGCTCCGCACGGTAGAGCACGAACGGCACCTCCGCACCCACTCCCGACCACGTGGACAGGTCCGCGCTCTGCAGGATGCGGTTGTCGACGAAGCTGGCCCGCTGGTGCTCGATGACGCCCCCACCCATGGCGTTCGCCTCGGCGCCCAGGCCCTCCAGGAGCATTCCCAGTACGCCGTCCTCGCCGTGCTCGGCGAGGAACTCGCGCGGCACCTCCACGTCCAGGCCGTAGGTGCGCTTGGCGAACTTCGAGTAGCGCTTCCAGCGTGCCTCCGCCTCGTCGAGAGTGTCCGGGATCGGCTCGGACGGCTGCACGGTGTCCAGGAGGGCCACCAGCGCCACGACGTCGTCGGCGGCCCGCAACTGACGGGCGACCTCGACGGCCAGGGCGCCACCGAAAGACCAGCCGCCGAGCGCGACGGGACGCCCCGAGGCGATCTCCCGGATCCTGTCCAGGTACCCGGCGGCCCTCTCCTCCAGCGGCCCCTCCGTGCGCTCGACGCCGTAGACCGGGGTGTCACCGTCCAGCCGATCGACCAGCGGTTCGTATACGAACGACGATCCGCCGGCCGCGTGGAACAGGAACAGGGGTGTGCTGTCGGTGGAACCCTCGCGAAGAACGCGGATGTTGCCCTCCACCGCCACCTCGGTGAACGGGCGCAGCAGGTCGGCGACCTCCGCGATCGTCGTGGCCCCGGCCAGCTGCTCGGCGGTGATCTCGCCGCCACATCGGGTCGACAGCCGCTCGGCCAGTGCCGTCCGGGTGGAGTCGTCGAGCGCGGGCAGCGTCCCGGTCACCCCGGGTGCCGCCGTACCGGTGACCACGGCCCACGCGCCGAAGGCCATCCGCTCGGTGTCGTCCCGGGGGGCGATGGCGACGTCGGGC
>NZ_JAALEE010000100.1:0-2279 GCF_014145265.1 Dietzia sp. CW19
CCCCGCGGGCTCGCCGCTCGCCGGCCTGACGGTGCCGGCCGACTCGACGGTGTCGATGCTGGTGCAGGAGCACCGTGGGTGGGCACTGCCGGCCGCCACCGCCGCCTCCGTCCTCGCCGTGCTCGCCGGGCTGGGTCTGCTGCTCGCGCAGATCCCCACCGCACCGGCGCACACCTCTCTGCGTCTGCACGACGACGACGGCACCGTCCTGGCCACCCTGGAACCCCAGGTGCTGGAACGTGCGCTCGCCGAGCGGGTGGAGGGCGTCCCCGGCGTCGAGGAGGCGTCCGTGCGGGTCTCCGGCTCCACGACCTCCCTGCGGATCCTGGCCGAGGTGACGATCGCCGAGGAGGCGCAGGTGGAATGGGCTGTCGAGGAGGCCCGCCGGGTGCTTGCCGCGGATCCGGAGACCGCCCTCGGCACCAGCCCTCGGTCGGTCGACCTGCTGGTCCGCGTGCACACCCCGCGGACCTCCCGATCCGACCGCGTGGCCGTGCGCCATCACGGTGCGGGCGGGGAACTGGTCTCCGAGGCGGCATGACCCCCGCGCCCTCCCCGCCGGGGGAGTACCCCGACCGCACCCTGGTGCTGCGCGCACAGGACGGTGACCCCGAGGCCTTCGACGTGTTGATCGACCGCCACCAGGGTCGCCTGTTCCGCATCGCCTACCTGGTGTTGGGGGACCGGCAGGACAGCGAGGACGTGGTCCAGGAGTCGCTGCTCACCGCGTGGAAGCGGCTGCATCTCCTGGACGACCCGGATGCGGTGCGGAGCTGGCTGTCCCAGATCTGCTCGCGTCGGGCGACCGACATCGCCCGCCGCCGGGCCCGGCGCTCGACCGACGCCCAGCCGCCCGAGGTCCTGCAGATCCATCGCGACGACGGCCCCCGGTCCGATCCCGCCCGGACCACAGAGGTCAACGCGCAGATGCAGGCGTTGGCCCGGGTGCTCGGCACGATGGACCCGGATCTGCGGTCCTGCTGGACACTGCGCGAGATCGACGGCATGTCCTATCGGGAGGTCGCGGCCGCGCTCGACATCACCGAGTCCACCGCGCGGGGCCGCCTCGCGCGTGCCCGCACGAACGTGATCGAATATATGAAGGAATGGCGGTGAACACCATGGACGGACCTTCCGGACCCGGTGGACCCGACGACGCCGAGGCCACCCGGCACTATCTCGATCAGATCAGTGCCCTGCACCGCGACTGGGACGAGCTCGAGAGCCGGGGCGACGACTCCGTGCAGCTGTCCGGTCGGGCGAGGTCGGCACTGGCGGAGGCCGTCCGCGCGGATGCCCGACACGGCGCGCGGGTGCAGATGCCTCCCACCGACATCGGCCCCTACTCGCTGACCGAACTCGCCCTGCGGACACTGATCCGCGACACCGTCGACGGCGTCCCGGGGGTGCTGAGTCTGCGGACCACCGTCGACCACGATCCGGTCGAGGGCTGGGGTACCCGCGGTCTGCCCCGCCGCATCGCGTGCCGCGTCTCGTTCGCGGCGTCGACCCCGGATCTGCCCGCCCTGGCGGACGCGGTCCGACAGGCGGTGCGTGGTGCGTGCGCCCGCGAATTCGACCTCGTCGACCTGGTGGTCGACGTCCACATCGAGGATCTTCATGAGAACTGAGCCGACGGCAGCGGAGTTGATCGACCTGGTGGTCGCCGTCCCCGGGGTCAACGGGATAGAACCCGGCATCGGCACCTCACTGCGGGCGCTCGATGCCCGCATACGGCGGGCCGGCCCCGTCCTGAGTCACTTCGGTCTCCACGTCGACCGCGACGGCAACAGGGTCACCGTCGAGGTGAGCCTGGACCCCTCCCGACCGGTCAGGCAGAGCGTGCGGGAGATCCAGTCGGTCCTGCGGGACGCCCTGGGTGCCTCGGTGCCGGTCGGTACCGAGCTCGAGGTGCGGGTGCAGTCGCTCCACCGGGGCTGAGCCCGCGGCGCGTGCGTCCGGCGCGCACACCGTTGGCGATCACCAGGATCTCCGCGAGCTCGTGCACCAGCACGACCGCGGCCAGCCCCAGGACGCCGGCCAGCGCCAACGGCACCAGCCCGATGATGATCGCCAGCGAGAGCCCGATGTTCTGCAGCATGATCCGGCGGGAGCGGCGGGCGTGCTGCAGCGCCCGGGGCAGGTGCCGCAGGTCCTCGCCGAGGAGGGCCACGTCGGCCGTCTCGATCGCGACGTCGTTGCCCATCGCCCCCATCGCGATCCCCAGGTCCGCGGTCGCCAGGGCGGGGGCGTCGTTGACGCCGTCGCCGACCATCGCC
>NZ_JAALEE010000101.1:0-24408 GCF_014145265.1 Dietzia sp. CW19
GGGAGGTCATCTCCCGTCGTCTCGACGCGATCGCCGCCGCGGACCTGGTCCTGGCGGTCTACAACCCCGCCTCGCGCTCGCGCACCCGCCAGGTCGCCGACGCCCGCGACGTCCTCCTCCGGCATCGCGACCCGGCCACCCCGGTGGTGGTGGGCCGCGACGTGGGCCGGGCCGAGGAGTCCCTGACTATCACCACTCTCGCCGAGCTCGACTGCGACTCGGTGGACATGAAGTGCCTGCTCATCGTGGGCGCGTCGGGGACCCGCGTCACCGAGTCGGGGCGGGTGTGGAGTCCGCGGTTCGTGCGGTCATGACCGGCGCTCCACGGGGTGAGAGAAACGACGACGACGAGGGCGGCGAAGGCGGAATCGGAATCGGAGCTCCCGACCGCGACGCGCTGTGGCGGATCCTCGCCACCCGCCGCGACCACCGGCACTTCCACCCCACCCCGGTGCCGCGCGAGACCATCGAGCGACTCCTCGAGGTCTTCGCGGTGGCCCCGAGTGTCGGGCTGAGCCAGCCCTGGCACGTCACCGTGATCGAGGACCGCGGCGTGCGCGAGGCCGTCCACGAGGGATTCCGCACCGTGCGCCGCGCGGAATCCGAGCGATTCGACGGCCGGCGACGCGCGCTCTACGACTCCCTGCGCCTCGAGGGCATCCTCCAGGCACCGGTCGGGCTGGTCGTCAGCCACAGGCCGCCCGCCGGGCCGGTCCTGGGGACCACGAGCGTCCCGGCGGCCACCGAGTACAGCGTGGTCGCCGCCATCACCCTGCTGTGGCTGGCCGTGACGGCCGAGGACCTGGGCATGGGCTGGGTGAGCCTCGTCGACCCCGACCACCTCTCCGACAGCGTGCCCGTGCCCGACGGGGCCCGGCCCCTGGCGTACCTGTGTCTGGGACACCCCGCCCTCGAGCTGGACGAGCCGTTGTTGCAGACCGTCGGGTGGGGACGCAGGTCGCCGCTGTCGGTCGACTGGGTGTAGATCCGGGGCCGCGTGAGAACGCGGTTGCGAACCGAGTCGCTCAGAATCCGTACCTGACCGCCCGCGCGGCAGTGTGCGCCCGACTCCTGACCTCGGTCGCGGGCCCGTTCGGCAACGTACTCAAGCTGCGACTACCGTTGCCCTTCACCCGCTCGGACATCCCGTGGGCCGCGGACGCCCTCGACCAGTCACTCCGGGTCCTCACTGCGAGGAGGTGAACCCCTGAACCTCGACCGGTGTCGTCCTGGTGGTGGTCGATCCGTCTCCCAGCTGCCCGTTCCAGTCATGTGGTGATCAGTGGGCCGGGTCGCCGGCGGCGTCACATCCGGGGTACAGCGTGGCCGGATTGTCGGACTGAGTCACGACCCCGTCACTCGCCGAAGGCCTGCCGTAGTGCATCGCACTGCGCCCGGAAGAAGTCCTTACTGACCCCGGCGCGGGTGACGACCAGGTCGAAACCGTGGAACGCCCCCGGAACCTGGAGGAACTGGGAGGGCACTCCGGCTCGCTCCAGACGATCCGCGTACGCCTTGTCCTCCTCGAAGAACAGATCCACCGTGCCGACGCCGATCCACGCCGGAGCGACCCCGGCCAGATCAGGGTGGCGGGCCGGAGAGGCCGTGGACGGGTCGGCCCCGCCCAGGTAGCTCGTCCAGCCGAACCGATTCGATCGTGCGTCCCACAGTCGGTGTCGCCGGTCGCGGGTGTCGGTCCGGTCGTCCACCATCGGGTACGCGAGCAGTTGCAGTACCGGGGCGACGGGGCCCTCATCCCGGGCCCGGATCGCGAGCGCGGCTGCGAGCCCACCGCCGGCGCTCGCGCCGCCGACGGCGATCCGGCGGGTGTCGATACCGGGTTGAGCGGCCAGCCATCCGAGTGCCGCGTGACAGTCGTCGAGCGCCGCCGGGAATGAGTGTTGCGGCGCCAATCGATAGTCGACCGACACGACGGTCGCACCGGTGCTCCGCGCCAGAGCCCGGCAGAGCACGTCATCCTGCGCCGCAGAACCGACGACGTATCCACCGCCGTGGATCCATACAAGGCCTGCCGAGGGCGACGACTGATCACCTGGGGGACGGAAGACCCGCACCGTCGCGCCCGAGTCGAGTTCGTGGGTCTCCGTTCCCCGTAGTCCAGGCAGCAGTGTCCCGATCTTCTGCACCGCCGGCAGGGTCAGCGGTCCCACGAGGCGCGGGGGCAGCACCACTGACGCGAGGCGGAGATCGGGGTGATACCGGCGGCGATCGCGGAGGCGATCGAGAAACGGGATGCGCATGGTCGTCCTCTGTGGGGGAGAGATCCCCGTGGGGTCGTGGAAGTCGGATCGGCGGTCGGGCGCAGTGCCCAACGAGCCATGAGCGATCGTAGCCACTACCGGTGTCGAGAACGTGTCACTTTCGGACCCAGGTCAGTGCGAACTGATCAGGCGTGCCGTCTCGTTCTGGACGAGCAACGCCTGATCGTCGTTCACCAGTGTCAGCGGGTAGGTGCTCCCGTAGGTCTCCACGAGCCGTGCGATGAGTTCGGGCGGGTAGGGCGGGAGCGCGCCGTCCGCGTGGGGGATCACCACGGTGTCGACCAGACCGAGTCCGGCGTGGTCGGTGAGTTCGGGGGCGGCGGTGGGGTCGTCCATCAGGCTGACCGGTTCGATGCTGGGTCCGGTGATGACCGATCCCGCACTCGACCCGATGTAGGGCAGCCCCGACCGTACCCGCTCGACGAGGACCGCATCCGCACCCCGTCGGCGCAGTGCCGCCATGAGCACGAAGGTGTTGCCGCCGGCGGCGTACAGGGCGTCGACCCCGTCGAGGAGGCCGGCGAACTCGCCCGCGTCGTCGATGCCGGCAACGGTGATGTCGGTCAGCACGTACCCCAGGTCCGAGAGCTGCGCGCGCTCCGCGGCGACGAACCCGGCTCCCGCGTAGGGGCTCGCGGCGTCGTTCAGGTACCCGATGCGCACAGCGGGTGCGGGCCGGTTGACGTGCTCGGCGAGGAAGTCGGGGACGGCGCCCACGCCGAGGGACAGCAGGAGCAGGTTCATGACGCCACTCTACGAGGGAAGGCGCGCGCGACGAGGCGATCTCGCGCGCCACGAGGTGCGCAGCCCACATCGGCCCGGCCAGCCCCCGGACTCCGACGGTCGCCCAATTTCTCATCCTTTGACGCCCACGTAACAGCGGCGCAACGCAGCGCCATTTCACTAATTCCGTTCGAGTGATCGATTTGGAGGAGTCCCATGGAACCCGCCCTGCGCCCCGCTCCCGCGGTCTACCGGCGTCGCCTGTTCCACTCCCGCGACGCCACCCCCGACCAGTGCTCCGACGTCGTCTGGATCCAGGGGAACCGACTGTTCTGCGACGCGAGGTTCTCCACCGACGACTCGGGCGCGAGGGACTTCCACATGGGTTTCGCCGGCCGACTCCAGTGCACGGACGCCGCCATCGGCGAGTTCGAGTGGGTCCATGCCATCGCCGCCGGAGAGGCCTTCGGGTCCGCCGATATCGGGCAACTCTTCGACGTGCCGGGGTGGGGACTGCTGGAGGTGGGCCGACAGCTGGACTACGTCGAGCTGTGGGAGCAGCGCCCCGACGAGCCCGGACCGGTGTGGGAGGCCAGGGGGGTCGATGACCACGGCACCGAGGCGCTGGTTGTCTGCGTCGGCGACAGCTTCGGTCTCGCGCTGGGCGCTGATCCCGCGGGGGGCCGGCCGTCGTCGGTGCACATCGGTTCACGGACCGCTCAGGGCTGGCTCGCGCGGTACTCGTCCTGGTCGGGGCCCGAACCTCCTCTCTTCTCCCTGCCCCCTCACTCCGACGGCCGCTTCGTCATCTCCTGGCAGGCCGGCGAGCACTCCGGTCCACCCGTGTCCTTCGACCCGATCCACCCGACCCGCGCGACCCGCCCGACCCGCCCGACCCACTCAGGAGCCGAGAATGACTGACCCCCACCGACCCAGCGTCGACTTCGAGTCGATCCCGGTCATCGATGTGTCCACGCTCGCCGATCCCCGCGGGCCCTCAGCGGAGTGCGTCGACCGACTCGGCGAGGCCGCCCGAGGCGTCGGCTTCCTCCTCATCGTCAACCACGGCGTGGCCGATGAGACGTTCGGCGCCATGCACGAGGCCTCGCAGCGGTTCTTCGCCCAGCCGGACTCCGTCAAGCGGGAGGTGTACATCGGCAACTCCACCAACCACCGCGGATACGTCCCCATCGGGGAGGAGGTGTTCGCCGGCGCCACCCCGGACCTCAAGGAGGCCTACGACCTGTCCATCGACCTGCCGGCTAACCACCCGGAGTATCTGGCCGGCAACCCCCTGCTCGGGCCGAACCAGTGGCCCGACCTGCCGGGGTTCCGGGAGGCGGTGACGACCTATTACGACGAGGTGTTCGCACTCGGGTCGCGGCTCCTCGCGGCGTTCGCCCGGTACCTCGACCTCGACCCCGCCACGTTCCTCGGGTCGGTGACCCAGCCGCCCTCGCAGCTGCGGCTCATCCACTACCCGTACAACCCCGACGCCGAGGACCGCCCCGGGATCGGAGCGCACACCGACTACGAGGCGTTGACACTGCTCAAGCCCACCGCTCCCGGGCTGGAGGTGATGAACGGCCGGGGAGAGTGGATCGAGGTCCCGTACCGCGAGGACGCGATCGTCGTGAACATCGGGGACCTGCTGGAGGTGTGGACCAACGGCGCGTTCGTCGCCACGTCCCACCGGGTCAGGAAGGTCTCGAGGGAACGGTATTCGTACCCGCTGTTCTTCACCGTCGACTACGACACGGTGGTCGCTCCCCTGACGTTCCCCGGTTCGAACGACTCCACCTACGAGCCGCTGCACGCCGGCGAGCACCTGTTCGCGCAGACCGCGCAGAGCTTCGCCTACCTGAGGCGACGGATCGACGACGGTGACCTCGCGCTCCCGGAGGGGGCGCGTCCCCTGTACTCGCTGGGACGCGAGACCTCCCTGGTGGGTGAGTCGCGATGATCAGTGTCGCCATCGGCGGCACCGTCGCCCTGCTCGTGGTCCTCGGCCTGCTGTCCTCGAAGAGGGTGAAGGGCCAGAACCACAACTTCGCGGTCGCGGGGCGGACGCTGACCGTGCCCCTCGTCGCCGTCCTCCTGATGTCCCAGGTCGTCGACTCCAATGCAACCGTCGGCGCGGCAGACCTCGCGGGCGGATTCGGATTCTGGGCGGGTGCCGCACTGCCGCTGGGTCTTGCCGCATCCTTCCTGCTGATGGGGCTTTTCGTTGCCGAGAAGGTGCGGGAGCGGGAGCTGTACTCGCTGCCCGAATACTTCCGGCAGACGTTCGGACGGACCGGGGAGATCCTGACGGCCGTCCTGACGGTGACCAGCTTCGGAATCCTCATGGCGGGCAACCTCGTCGCGCTGGGTCACATGATGGATCACTTCGTCGGGGTGCCCTACTGGGTCGCGATCGTGTTCGTCACCCTGGCGATACTCGCCTACACGATGGTCGGCGGGATGTTCGCGTCGGTGTATACGGGCCTGTTCCTCATGGGTGTCATGGCGGTCGGGTTCGTCGGGCTGACAGCCTGGATGTTCATGGGCCCCGGATACGCGGCGCCGGAGGGGCTCGGCATCTCGGATCTCGAGCAGTTGACGGCACCCGCCGCGGGCGCGGCCATCAACTGGGCGACGTTCTTCGCCCTGGGCTTCGGCAACCTGGTGGCCATCGACCTCATCCAGCGCGTGTCCTCCGCGAAGACGGCCCGGGGGGCCAGGTCGGCGAGCCTGATCGCCGCCGCCGGAACCGTGGTCCTGTGCGTCCCGCTGGCCGCGGTCGCCGTGGCCGGGGCGGGGTTGCTCGGGGACAGCGACTCCGAGTCGCCGATCCTCTTCCAGCTCCTCACCGGGCAGGTGCCGACACCGATCGCGATGCTGGTCATCTCGGCCCTGCTGGCGGCCTCCCTCACCACGGTCAGCGGCATCCTCCTCGCGACCTCGTCCATCGTCGTGGGCACCATCCTCGACACGAGGACCCTGCGGTTGAGCGTGCTGCAGGCGTCCCGGTGGGCGATGGTCCCCGTGGCCGCCATCGGGATCCTGGTGGCTCTCCGGGTGAACCACACCGGGATCCTCCTCACCCTGACCTTCGACCTGTTGTGCGCGAGTCTCGTGGTGCCGTTCGTGCTGTCGCTGTGGACCCGACTGGTCAGCACGAGGGCACTGGTGATCTCGGCCGCGCTGGGACTGGGGGTGCGGCTCGGGTTCTTCGTCCTCACACCGACGATCTACGGCGTGGAGAACACCCTGCTGTACATCCCGAACGAGGTCATCACCACGAGCGTCGACGGCTGGACCACGTTCCTCGCCGCGGCCGTGTCACTGGTGGTCTACGTGGCGGTGGCCGCCGCCGACACCCGGGCCACCACCCGCAAGGAAAACATGTCGTCGCCCGCGGTCGACGAACCGGCAGCTGACCGGGGAGTCGAGGTCCCCGCGAGGGCCTAGCCCCGCCCGGGGGCGTCCGTCGCCGGCGGCGTCATCCGGCGGACGCCGGGCCCGGGGAGTCGAGATCGCCGAGGATCTCGAGTCCCCGGGCCCGCGTCTCGTCGGTGAGGAGGTCGGGGACCCGTGCCAGCAGGAGCGTCGCGTCCGCGACCCGGGCCGGGGTGTCGTCCGGGATCGGCGACCGGGTCCGGCGCCGGTAGGTGATGACGTTCTCCACCAGTCCGACGAGCATCGCCACGTCGACGTCGGTGGCGGCCTCGCCCGTCGTGCGCTCGAGCAGGACCCGGTAGGCCTCGTGCAGGGAGTCCCGGACCTCGTGGAACTCGCTGAACTGGTCGCCGTCGAGCTCCGGATCGAAGTACAGCACCCCCAGGTTCTGCGGGTCCTCGTGCAGCAACCCCGCATCGGCGTACGCCAGCGCCCACAACAGGACGTGCCCGGGGGCGTCGCTGGCCACAAGCCGGTCGGCGATCCGATGGGACGGGATCACCGTGCCGAGCACCAGCCGCAGCAGGATCTCGTCCTTGGACCCGAACCAGTGATAGACGCTGGCCTGCTGCAGCCCCGCGCCCTCCGCGATGGCCCGGGTGCTGGTCCGGCCGAAGCCTCTGGTGACGAACAGCTCTCCCGCGGCATGAAGAATGTCCTGCTCGCTGCCGAGTCCGGTCGGCGACCCGGGGTTGCGGCGCGGCCGTCCACGAGTCCTGGTCACCCGGCAGAGGCTATCAATGCCCGGTTCGGTCGCGGTCAGCTCGAGACCACCTGCCGACGTCTGAACCCCACCAGACCCGCGGCCACGAGCGCGCCGGCCATAACGGTGACCAGCAGGAACGGTGCCGGGGCGAACTCCTCCACCGGGACCGCGGCGAGATGGTGCAGCGGCGAGAGCGACCGGAGCCACCCGGGGAAGTCCAGCAGGTCGGCGAAGTTGGCCACCAGGAACATCAGCGCGACCACCGCCCAGCCGACGGGCGCGGTCAACCGGGGAACCCAGCCGTAGAACACCCCGCAGACCCCCAGCACCAGCAGGACCGCCGGGGTGGCGCCGAGGTGCGAGCCGATCACCCCACCGACGAGCGAGGTGTCTCCGGTGACCACGGCAGCGGCGAGCGCCGTGCAGATCCCGGTCACCGCCAGGATGAGCACCGCGCCACAGGCCACCACGGCGAGGTGGGCGCCCACCCACGAGATCCGGCTGACGGGCGTGGCCAGGATCAGGTCGGCGCGGCCCCTGCCCTCCTCGTCGCGGAGGGACTGCGCCGCGTAGACCACGTACGCGGCGGTGAGGACGGCGACGAACGACCCGAGGAAGGCCACGTAACCGTTGACCAGACCCTGGGCACCGAACATGTCCTGCATCGCCTGCGGCATGTCCCCGCTCGCGCTGAGCATGGCGTCGGTGAACGCGCCGTTGACCGTTCCCAGGACGATGATGGCGGCGCCCCACCCGAGCAGGGCACCGCGCTGGAGCCGGGCGGCCAGGCCCACCGGCCGTCCGAGGAACCGGCCGGCGTGGGCGGGGCCCGGGCGCGGGGCGAGGAGGCTCGCCCCGAAGTCGCGCCGTGACTGCAGGACGTAGGCCGCGGCCGAACCGACCACGGCGACGACGACGAGAGGGAGCAGCGGCCACCAGCGGTCGTACACGTAAGGGGCTGTCTGGGCAGCCCACCCGAGGGGCGAGGCCCAGGACAGGGCGGATCCGCCGACAGCCGCCATGTCGCCGAGGGCACGGAGGACAAAGGAGACCCCGAGCACCACCCCGGCCATCCCCGCAGCAGCCCGCGAGTAGGCGCTGAGCTGCGCGGTCACCGCCGAGATCCCGGCGAACGCCATCCCCGTGAGCGCGGTCCCCAGCCCGATGAGCACCGACCCGAGGGGGGCGAACCCGCCTGCGATCGCCAGTCCTGCGACCACCACACACGCGAGGGCGTTGGTGATCGCGGCGACGATCAGGGTCGCGGTGAGGGCCGAGTGCCGACCGGTGACGTTGGCGCGGATCAGCTCGGCGCGGCCGGTCTGCTCCTCGACGCGGGTGTGCCGGGTGACCAGCATGATGTTCATGAGCGCGGCGAGCAGGAACAGGTACGGGGCGTAGCCGGCGGCGAAGAACCGCTCGAAGGTGGGGGCGTCCATGCCGAACGCGGGGCCGGTGAACATCCGGCCCACCGGCTGGGTGAACAGGGGCACCACCGCGGCCAGGTCGTCCTCCGTCGGCGCCAGCTGCGGGAGGGCCGCGCCGATGTAGATCACGAACAGCCCCAGGCCGCCGACCCACGCCGGGAGCTTGAGCCGGTCCCGCCGCAGGGAGAACCGGACGAGGGTGCCGGTGCCGGCCAGCGGGGAACCGCCACCCGCGGCATGCGGGCGCTCGCGGGCGGGAGCGGTCGCGGTGGTCATCGCGCTACCGGTCATCGCGCTGCCGGTCATCGCACTGTCCCGGCGTCAGCAGCGTCGCCGTAGTGGCGCATGAGCAGCTGCTCGAGGGTCGGCGGGTGGGCGACCAGCGAGCGGACGCCCAGTGGTGCGAGTGCACGGACGGCCTCGTCGACACTGTCCCCGTCGACCTGGAAGCGGACCTCGTCGTCGTCGATCTCCACATCGTGGACACCCTCGACCCGCCGCAGATCGCCCGCCGGTCGGTCCGTACGGGCGACCATCGTGGTGCGGGTCATGTGGCGCAGCTCCTCCAGGCTCCCGGTCTCGACGGTGCGACCCTGCCGCACGATGGAGATGCGGTCCGCTAGCGCCTCGACCTGCGCGAGGATGTGACTGGAGAGCAGGACCGTGCGGCCGGCGGCCTTGACCTCACCGATCGCCTCCTGGAACACGACCTCCATGAGGGGGTCCAGGCCCGCGGTGGGTTCGTCGAGCAGGAGCAGGTCCACCTCGGAGATCAGCGCGGAGATCAGCGCCACCTTCTGCCGGTTGCCCTTGGAGTAGGTGCGGGCCTTCTTGGTGGGGTCCAGGTCGAAACGCTCACACAGCGCGTCGCGACGGCGCCTGTCGAGCGGACCACGCAGCCGGGCGAGCAGGTCGATCGCCTCGCCGCCGGTGAGGGTGGGCCACAGCTCCACGTCACCGGGCACGTACGCGAGCCTGCGGTGGAGCTCGACGGCGTCGGTCCAGGGGTCGCCGTCGAGCAGTCTGACGATGCCGGCGTCCGCGCGGAGGAGGCCGAGCAGCACGCGCATGGTGGTGGACTTGCCGGCGCCGTTGGGGCCGAGGAAGCCGTGCACCTCCCCCCGTGCCACCTCGAGGTCGAGACCGTCGAGGGCGCGCGTGGCGCCGAAGGTCTTGACCAGACCTCTCGCCGAGATCACGACGCCGTCCATGGTGGTCACTGCTCCTTCCGGGGGCCGTCAGGGGTGTCGAACGCGTCCGCGAACCGGTCGAGTGTGCCGGGCTCGAACAGGCCCTGGGTGAACAGCTCCACGACCGGGAGCATGTAGGGGGCGAGGCTCTCCGGCGGAGCCTCGGTGTCGAGGAAGTCCACGCCGAGCAGTCGGTTCATGTGCTCGTGCAGGACCAACGATCCCAGCGACCAGAGCGTCAGTACGATGACTCGTTCGCGCGAATGGGCGCTGGGCTTGATGAGACCGGCCTCGACGGCGGCCCCGGTGTAGGCCTCGGCGTCGGCGACCATCTCGTCGATGAGATGCGCGATGTGATCGCCTCCCTCAGAGAGGGTGCGGGCCAGGTAGCGCAGCAGCGGGCGACTGTCCTCGATCTGCCGCAGCGACTGGAGCGGGTCCAACTGTGCGCCCTGGCCCATCGAGGACTCCTTGCCCTGCCGCACCAGCCGCACCACGTGCTCGTCGCAGGCCTGGTGCAGTCGGTCCTTGCTCCCGAAGTGGTGGAGAATCAGCGCCTGCGAGACACCCGCCTCGACGGCGATGGTCTTGAGGCTCGTTCCCTTGACGCCGTGCGCGCCGAACTTGGAGATCGCCGCGTCCAGGATGCGGTCGACTCCGCTTCGATGAGCGCCGCTTCGATCGGCTCCGCTGCGGGACGGGTCATCCTCGGGCACGGCTACCGCCTTTCGTCGCTGACTGAGTGTTCAGTCAACGTAGTCCTGACTGAATGGTCAGTCAATGATTGGTCAGTCGCTGGTCAACTCTGTCGTCGCCGCGGCGCCCCGATCTCACCCGAGCTCTCCCCGGGGTTCAGCACCCACCCGAGCAACCCACCGAACACCTCGGCTGGATTGGCGGTCGCGGCCGTGGCGACACGACTGATCACCCCTCCCGCACTCCTTCTGCGTACGACTCGGGCCGAGGTGGGTTCAGACGTCGACAACCCATCCGACGACGTGCAGGGCGCTACGCCCCGGTTCGTCCGGACTCCTGGGGAAGGAGATGCTTGAGGATGTCGGAGATGGTGATCACCCCGATGAACTGGCCCTGGTCCGTCACTGCGGCCAGCTGTTCGCTGCGCTCGCGCGCCTCTGCGAGCGCCTCGTACACCGGAGTGCGAGAGTCGAACACCATCACCGGGCGCGCAAAGGCACGTGCGTGCGCATCCGCGGGCTCCATCAACGTGTCACGCACATGGACCACCTCCGGAGTGGGCGAATTGCCGTCCTGGAGGAGCACCCGCGTATAGCCGGTGCGCGTCGCGGCCTGTTGGACCTGGGCCACCGTGGCTCCGGCCGGGACCGCGGTGGGTGCCCTCGAGGTGTCGACGAGCGCTCCGATATGCAACTGGTCCAAGCCGAGCGCACCCGACAACGGGGATCGGAACGAGTTGTCGAGGGAACCCGCCGTCGCCGAGTGTTCGACGAGCTGGCGGATCGTAGCCGCGTCCTGTCCACCCACGGCGGCACGCTCAACCGGCGTGACGCCACTGGCGGAGACAAGACGGTTGGCCACTGCGTTAACCCACCGCAGCAGCGGACGGAACACCCAGATGAACCCCCTCGAGGGCAGGCCCACGAACTTGGCGGCGAACTCCGGGTGCGCAATCGCCCACGACTTCGGTGCCATCTCCCCCACCACCAGATGCAGGAACGTCACCAGGAGCAGCGACAGCCCGAACGCCACGCCACCAGCGAGTTGGGCCGGTGCGCCCCACGAAGTGAAGACCGGGCCGAGCCACGAGTCCACGGCGGGCTTGGTGACCGCACCGAGGGCGAACGTACAGACCGTGATGCCCAGCTGGGCACCGGCGAGCATGAGGGTCAGCTCGTTCATCCCGCGAAGCGCCGCGCGGGCCGAGGCACTGGTTGCCGCTTCCTTCTCGAGCCGGTGCTGTCGCGCGCCGAGGAGTGCGAACTCGATCACGACGAAGAACGCACTCAACACAATGAGCCCCGCAGTAATGGCCGTCACAACCATCGGGTTTCCCATCACCGAACCGCGCTCTTTCCAGACGCATCGTCATCGCCGGCGTCGAGGGGAACGGTGCCACCACGCTCCACGAGACGAATCCTCAGCTCACTGGGCACCAACCGCGCCACCTCGAGAACCTCGATGTCCAGCGCCACTTCTCGTGGATGGTCGGCGATCAGCTCGCGGGGATCGATCGGCAGATCGACACGCACCGTCTGCCCCACCTCGGGTAGTCGCCCGTGAGCGGCGATCACCAGACCTGCCACGGTCTCGTAGTCACCCTCGGACAGTGTGTGGCCGAGTGCCCGCTCGGCCTCGTCGATGTGGACGTCGCCATCCATCCGCCAGCAGTCCTCACCCTCAAGGGAGATCACCGAATCCGCCTCGACGTCGTGCTCGTCGGTCAGTTCGCCGATCAGCTCCTCGGCGAGGTCCTCGATGGTGATCACGCCGGCGAAACCCCCGTACTCATCCACCACCGCAGCGAGCTGGGCCTCGGAGTCCGTCAGGCTGAACAGCGCATCCGGTAGGGACATCAACGAGGGGACCACCACCGCCGGGCGCATGAGCTCGGTGACCGGCGCGTCGAGCTCCAACGACCACGCGAGCACGTCCACCAACTGCACCACCCCGACCGGCTCCTGCTCAACGGTGACGACCGGATAGCGGGTGTGTCCGGTGGCCATCAGAACCCTCACCTCCCCGACCGTCGCATCGGGTGAGACGACACTGGTGTGAGACCTCGGAACCATCGCATGCTCGACCGTCCGGTCCGGAAAGTCCAGAATTCTGTCGATGAGAACAGAGAGATTCTCGGGCAGATCCCCACTTCCCCTGGCATCGGCGACGATGCGCTCGAGATCCTCCGCCGTGGCGGTGGTGTCCAGATCGTGAACAGGATTGACCCCGACTGCCCGGAGCAACAAGTTGGCAGACTTGTCGAAGACCACGATGAGCCAGCCGAACACCGTGAGGTACACAGTGGTCGAACGGGCCAGGCCACGCGCCAGGGGCTCCGGGCTGGCCAGCGCAAGGTTCTTGGGATACAACTCGCCGAAGATCATCTGCACCACCGTCGCGGCGATCAACGCCAGCACGGTACCCACCGTCACACCGACAGCCGCGGGGACGCCGACCCCACCCAACAGGGTCCCGAGCGATTGGCCGACCAGCGGTTCGGCCACGAACCCCACCAGCAGTCCGGTGACCGTGATCCCCAACTGGGCGCCCGAGAGCATGAACGAGGTCCGTTGGGTGACCTTCAGCGCACGCGCTGCCGAGACGTCCCCCGCATCCGCCCGCGCCTTGAGCCTGTTCCTGTCCACCGACATGTATGCGAACTCTTGGGCCACGAAGTAGCCGTTCGCCGCGATGATCGCGAGGATCGCGAGGATCCCCAGCAGCAGCATCAGGAGCGTCACGCCCATCAGAACGCTCGCTCACGTGATCGCGGTTCACGGTTCAGCGACCACGGGTTTCGCGGTGAAACTGGCCAGAGACAACTCGGACCCGGGTCGTCAGCCTACCCGGGCCTCTCGCAGGGGGTACCCATCAGGGGATTTCACTCGCTCCAAGTCTGAGATAGACGAACTCGTCGACGCCAAGTATTGCGCATGACCGTCTCGGCAACCACCCGGCGCACCCACCCCGCGGGAAGGCGGACCCGACCACGCCTCCCCCACCAGCGACTGACCCGGCGACACCTCGCCCGCCTGTGATTAACTGAACTGCACCAGAAGGGGAGTATCCCTCACACGCGTCGTCGTCACTACGGTCCTCGGACCCGGCGGAGCGGGCCCGACAGGGCCGGGAGAGGCCTTCGATCACCTACTGATCGAAAGGTCCCTGACTATGCACACCCCCCTCTGGCTCTGGCTTGCCGTCCTGGCGTTCATCATCGTGATGCTGGCGATCGACCTCGTCGCCCACCGCAAGGCTCACGTCATCGGCGTCCGAGAAGCCGCCACCTGGTCGGCCGTCTGGGTCACGCTCGGTGTGGGCTTCGGCGCGATCATCTGGGCCGTCTGGGGCGCCGAGTTCGGCCAGCAGTACTTCGCCGGCTACCTCATCGAGAAATCCCTCGCGGTGGACAACGTCTTCGTGTGGGCCATCATCTTCGCCCACTTCGCCGTCCCGGCCCAGTTCCAGCACCGCGTGCTGTTCCTGGGTGTGCTCGGGGCGCTGGTCTTCCGCGGGATCTTCATCGCCGGCGGCGCCGTGCTGATCGCCAACTTCTCCTGGGTGCTCTACCTCTTCGCCGCGTTCCTCCTCTACACGGGCGTCCGGATGATCCGCCAGCGCGACGAGCACCTCAACCCCGACCAGTCACGAGTCCTCACAGCGTTCCGCCGCCTGATCCCCATGACCGACACCTTCCACGGCCAGCGCCTACTGGTCCGCAAGGGCGGGCTCATCATGGCCACTCCCCTGCTGGCCGTTCTGGTGCTCATCGAGACCACCGACATCGTCTTTGCCGTCGACTCCATCCCCGCCATCTTCGCCGTCACCGACGAGGTGTTCCTGGTCTTCACCGCCAACGCCTTTGCCATCCTGGGCCTGCGAGCGATGTACTTCCTGCTGGCCGACCTCATCCACCGCTTCGTCTACCTCAAGATCGGGCTGGCGCTGATCCTGATCTGGGTGGGCATCAAGATGATGCTCAAGATCGACGTGTTCTACATCCCCACCGCCATCTCCCTCGCGGTCATCACGGCGGTCCTCGCCGTCTCGGTGGTCGCCAGCCTGCGCGCCACCAGGGGCCAGGAACGTCAGGGGCTGCCCACGCCGGCCGACCCCCCCCTTCAGGGTCGCCACCGCCGAGGAGGACGCCGCCCTCGACCCCCTCTGGCGGGCCCGGAGTGAAGCCTCCGCCGATGAATTCGAGAAGTCGTGACCGGCCGAGTTGTGCGGACTCGTGCTGCAGCTCGAGGCCAGCTGGCGATAGCATTCGAGACGGTCTCGGCGTGTCTGTTGCGAGAACCAGTCAGTCACCTCGAAAGTGCATGGGAGACCACATGCCCGAAGACCGTTCCACCGGAACTTCCTACCGCAACGGTGCCGGGACCACCTCGCTGGTCGCCGGCATCATTGCCGCGCTGGCCTCCCTGGTGCCCTTCATCGGCGGTGCGATCACCATCGCCGCCGCAGTGGTCGCCCTCGCCAGTGGATGGGTCGGTCTGAAACGAGTGGACCAAAGCGAGGCGTCGAACCACCGTGAGGCCGTCATAGGCATCGGTCTGGGACTGGCAGCACTGTTCGTGGCGTTCCTCGTCTTTGCCGCGACCAACAGCGCATAAGGGTCCACCTGACCAGGTCGATCACGCGCTATCCGGGAGATCCGCGTGGGGAAGTGCCACACGGGGAACGCCCTCCGGGGTGCGGTCTCGCGCCGATCGGCAGAGGTGCGTCGGAGACACGGCCGCACGTGCGGTGCACTCCCCATCCCGCCTAGTCGTTGCCGGACCGGGCTAGACCCGGACCCGGCTCCAGCCCGCCGTCTCCTCCGCCGCGCGATGGGTTTGTTCGAGGAACCTCAGCACCACGGCGTCGGGATCCGCCGCCTGTCGCACGAGGTGGTACGGCAGCACGTACTCACCCAGCTCGGCGCTCCAGTACGCGGGGGCCTCGACCGCCGGATGGGTGTCGTACCCCTCGGGGTGGGGATAGGCGTACGCGTAGAAGATGCCCTCCTCCGCACCACCCGGCCAGTACCCCGCGCTCGACACCTCGTCGCTGTAGGCCTCGTGCATGACCCGGTCCGGGCAGTTCGGGACGCCACCGGGATGCTCGGGGGCGGAGCGTCCGGAGAACCGGGTGACGGCCAGATCGAACGCACCCCAGAAAAAGTGGACGGGCGAGGACTTCCCACGGAACCCACTGCGGAACGTCGACAGGACGCCGTGCGCGCTGACCAGCGACCTCCGGAAACGGGCCACGGCGTCAGCGTCGTACGACGCGTGCGTGGTGTCCTCGGCGAACGGGATCACCTCCGGCAGCTCGACCGGGGTCCCGACGATCGGCACGTCGAACCCGAGATCACCCAGGTGGCCGGTGTACTCGGCGTAGAAGTCGGCGACGGTCCGCGGCTCGAGCGCCATCCGGCGGGTGCTGCCGTCAGTGACGAGGAACAGCAGGTCGTGGCTGACGAAGTCGAAGCGGATCTCCAGACCGCGGTGTCCGGCGACCATCAGGGACGTGGTGAGCCCCCGCGCGTCCACGTACAGCGGGACGCCCCACCAGTGGTTGATCTCCGGCCCGAGGGCCATCCGCGTCTTGCCGACGATCTGGGTCCACAGGTGAAGTGTGTCCCTGGTGTCGATCCACGATTCCAGGGGCAGGGCCGGCCAGGGCTCGTCTCGGGTCTCCATCGACACATGATCCCCGATCTCGGGACCGGACGGCACCCCTCTGCATCATCCGAAACCCTGCGTCACCCGGGTCGACGGCCGGGGGCCCGGTGCCGTTGGACGGCGTCGTGGTTGCCGCACCGGGCACTGCAGTAGCGCCGCTTACCGTTCCGGCTGGTGTCGACGAACACCTCGGGACACCCCGATCGGAGACAGGCCCCCAGACGGCCGCCCTCCGACTCGACCGCGAAGATCGCCAGACCGCCTGCGGTGATGGCCCGGACGCGCTCCACCACGTCGTCACCGTCGGCCGCGAAGTGCAGGTGGGGCTTGTGCCCGTCGTGCGTGCTCAGGGACGGCCTCGACGCGGCCGAGTCCAGCAGCTCATTGATCGCGTCGCACGTGGAGTCCACGTCCGGCGCCGAGAAGGGTGCCCTCAACCACAATGCCCACTCCTGTAGGCGGGTCGACCTCGCGTCGTCGAGATCGGGCCTGCGGACGCCGTGGGCGCGAAGCACGCCGACGGCCATATCGGTGTCCCACTCCCGGGCGCCGAGTGAGGCAAGTTCCGCCGCGAGAGTCGGGCCGACCATATTGCCATGGTTGAACTGCACTGACCCATTGCACCACAGTCAGCGCATGACCACAGCAGCCTGTTCGCCCACCGACGTCGATCACGACCGCGACCACGACGCCCCCGTTCCGCAGCCTGCGGATCCGGACGTGCACCAGCACGAATGGCTGACCCGCTCCTCCCACCGCACCAGCGAGGGCACTGTGACCTACGAGTCCTGCCACTGCGGCGCGCATCGCGTCCTGCGCGCCGGCGTGCCCGTCGCCCGGGTGTAGGGAGAGGCGACGCTCAGGGCGAGGTCGAGATCGAGCGCTCCTTGACCTTGAACCAGATCGAGAAGTCCTCGGCGGCCCGACGTACGACGTCGTAGTTCGAGCCGCCGGTGAGATCGTTGAAACTGTCCCGCACGCCGTCGACTCCGGTCGACCGGGGCTCCTTGGGGATGCCGAAGCCCATCTTCCAGTCGGCGAAGCTGCGCTCGGCTGCAGGTTCCGTCAACAGGACCCGGACACGACTGTGCCTGTCATCGGCAGCGATGCGCGTCATCAACTCGTCGATCGCGGCCGGAGGGCCTTCGAGGAACTGAATGAAGCAGTTGTTCCTGAAGAGGAGGACACCGGTGATCCCGGCGGCACGATTGCGCTCCCGGGAGGTGAACAGAATGGACTCCAGATCACCCGGCAGCATCTTCCGCACCGGCACGCTCGTGTACACCAAATACTTCAGTTGTCCGCTCCCGGGCGACGTGGGGAACTCAGCGTCCAGCGACATTCAACTCTCCCTCGCTCGCATCGGAAAAGTACAGATCATTCAGGCTGGAGATCGCCTCGTCCAGGGATCCGGACTCGCCCTGCGGTCTCGACATCCTGTCGTAGCAGGTGAAACTGCCGTCAGAATTCTGATCGATGTACCCCACGAAGTTCCCGCGGAAACTACCGACGAAGAAGCTGTCTTCCACCTGGGACCATCGTATTTCTTCGTATCCTTCGATTGCCGAAGTCACTCCCACCCCTTTTCTTCCTTGACAAGGTGTTTCACCCACTGCCGTACACGTCGAGAAGAACGTGGCCCGAGCCACGTCACCGGGAGACGCTGCCGCCGCGCGCGGCCGAAACAGGGATGGGCACGCATCGACGTGTCACCCGATCCCACAGTGCTCTTCTTGCCTAAGAACTCACATCCTGCTGAAGCTATCCGTCATAGCGGCACACCGGGCCATCATGATGCGCGTCGGAAGACTGCGCCACCGATGGCATCGGTCGCGTCCGGAACACGGGCGAGTGCGATCCCGATGACGAGCGTGGTCAGACCTCTCCCGGCCGCGATACCGTCCGGCCCAGTCGGCGTGACACCGCGGCGCCCCACGGGGTGGTGAGCCGGGCCGCGGTGAGGAGGCCCTCGTCCTGCAGCACTCGGTGGACCGGGCCGCGGGTGAGCGCTCCGCCGGAGAGCACCACCGCGTCGTCCGCCCAGGCCCAGGCGAGGTCGACATCGTGCGTGGCCATGAGGATCGCGGCCCCCGCGGCGCGAAGCGACTCCAGCGCCGCGAGCAGGTCCTCACAGGAGAGCGGGTCGAGCCCGGCCGTCGGTTCGTCGAGAAGCAGGACGCGAGGCCGCATCGCCAGCGCACCCGCCAGGGCCACCCTCTTGCGCTGCCCGAAGGACAAGTGGTGGGGGACGCGGTCGGCGAGGTCGGTGATCGCCAGCGCCGCCAGGGCCTCGTCGACCCGGTGGGCCACCTCGGCGCGATCCAATCCGAGGTTCACGGGGCCGAAGGAGACGTCGGCCCGCACGGTCGTGGCGAAGATCTGGTCGTCGGGTTCCTGGAGCACCATCTGCACCGACTGCCGCAGGCGGGTGCGGTCGGCGCGGCGGTCCCGGACCCGCTCCCCGTCCAGCTCCAACTCCCCGGCCTCGAGGCGGTTCAGGCCCACGAGCAGCCGCATCAGGGTGGTCTTGCCGCTGCCGTTTCCACCGAGAAGCGCCATCTTCGCCCCGGCGGGGATCGTCAGGTCGGCGCCGTCGAGCACGGTGTGGGTGTGACCGCCGAGGGCATCGAGACGCCGGTAGGAGAACCGGGCACCGCGCAGCGCGAGGACGGTCACGTCATGACCCCCAGTATCGAGACGGACACGAGAACCAGACAGATGACGAGCACGCGGGTGGCCGAGACCGGGTCCGCCTCGGCGAGCACTGCGGTCTGGCCGCGCTCGGCGCGCATGGACATGGCGTCGTCGATCGCCCGTGCCCGCCTGACGGACAGGACGAATACCGAGGCGAACTGCGTCCCGACCGAGCTGATCGCGGCCCGGGCGGTGCGGTGTCCGAGCCTGAGGTCGTGGGAATGCCGCAGCGTGCGCGCGGAGTCGATGAGCAGGCCGATGAGCCGGTAGGTGGTGTCCACGACGTGAGCCAGCGGGGCGGGCAGTCCGGCCCGCCGGCCGGCGGCCAGGAGGTCGGCGACGGGCGTGGTGCACGCCAAGGTGATGGTGGCGGCCGTCGCGGCGATCGCCCTGCTCACCGTCCGCCAGGCGGTGTCGACCCCGGCCGGATCCACCACGAGGCGCCAGTCCACCAGGTCCAGCACGAGGGGACCGATTCCCAGGGCCAGGAACGCGACGGGGGCGAGCAACGCCGCGAGGTAGATCCTGGCGGGGACGCGGGCCAGCGCCAGGGCGCACACACAACAGACAGTCAGGATCGCCACGTGGCCCACCGGTGGCGGCACGAGCAGTGCCGCCACCAGCAGACCGCCGAAGAGCAGCAGCTTCTCGACTACCGGGAGGTCCGACCAACGGTTGTGGGACGCCGCGAGTTCGAGTGGGTTCACCTAGGGCTCGGCCGGTCAGTGCCCGGCCGGACCCGTGGCCGCCGCCGACGGGGTCGCCGCACCCGTCACGCTCTCCCGACGCTGCCTACTACGTGTCCGCAGGACGCCGAGTCCGTAACCCACGATCCCGCCGCCGATCCCGGCCTGGAGGGCGAACACCCCCGATTCGACCTCCCCCGGCAACTCGGGCAGAAGCGGCTCGAACCATGGCTCGTAGTCGGGAGAGACCTGGCTGATCGTCCCCTCCGCCTGCCCGTCCGCACCCTCGAACTCGCCGCCCGCACCAGCGCCATAGACCAGGGAGAACACCGCGATCGCGAACGCCACGGCGACCAGCCCCACGAGCACCCACACGCTGACGTGCTTCTTCCCGCTCATCGCACCGACTCCGTGGCCTCGACCTGATCGGTACGGTCCTCGAGATGCGCGAAGGTGCCCGCGCCGGCGAGTCGCGCCCTCCGGAAGAAGCCCACCAGGTCGAGCTCACGGGAGGCGATTCGCAGGAGCACGCTGACGATCACCACGACGATCAGAGCCTCGACGACCGCCAGCGGGATCTGGGTGATAGCGAACACGGCGAGGAACTCGGCCATCGAGAACCACAGGCCGTGCTCGGCGCTCGGGAACGCCAGCGCGAGCTGGGCGCTGGTGACGAGATACGTCACCAGGTCGGCGAGGAACGCGGCGACGAAGACCGCGCCGAGCAGCGGCACCGCGACCCGTCGACACAGGACGAACGCCCCGTAGGCGACCCACGGCCCGGCGACCCCCATGGAGAACACGTTCGCGCCGAGCGTGGTGATGCCCCCGTGCGCGAGCAGCAACGCCTGGAAGATCAGCACCACGGTGGCGACGAAGGCCATGACGGGTGGCCGGAAGATGATCGTCCCCAGCCCGGTCCCGGTGGGGTGCGAGCTGGAGCCCGTCACCGACGGGAGCTTGACGGCCGACATGACGAACGTGAACGCCCCGGCCACGCCGAGCAACACGCCCGCCTCCGGTGTCCGACGGACCGTCCTGATCACCTCGCGCGCGCCGTGGATGACGAACGGTGCCGCGACGGCCGTCCATGCCACGGCGTGCACCGAGGGGAGGAAACCCTCTGCGATATGCATATGCCTGAGACCTTTCTGCCCGTCACCTCGCGGGCACTCGTGGTGGCAGCCACGGCCGGTCTCCTGGCTCACGGGTTCCCCCGGTCCACCCCCGGAAGGGATGGACCGGATCGCCGCCGGTCCGCCTTCCCACCCACACAACGCGTGCGAGCAGTGGCACAGAGGACTGGCGACATCATCCGTTCACAGTGGCGAGGGCCGCCCCGGTCTCACACCGGGTTCCCGAGCACCGCAGCTGAGCAGATCCTAGCCCCCTCCCGGGGGCCGACTCAGTACCGCACCGATTGGGCGTCCGAGACCAGGCACATGCCCCCGACGGACTGCAGGAGGGGCCGCAGCGACCGGAGGACCTCGTCGATCCGGTCGGGGTCGACCGCCACGAGCACGAAGGTGTTGTCGAAGGTGGAGAAAGGGTCCCCACCGCGCTCACCGTGCTGTCCCCGCCCGTAGATTCCCGGGATCACGGTGCGATGGGTCAGGCCCAGCGAATCCAACGCGCCGAGGAACCTCCCGGCGACCCCGGACTCCACTACCAGTTCGATCCTTTTGACGTCTTTCATGGGATCTCCTCGCCTCAGGCGCCCAGGTACTGGGCGACGGTGTAGTAGAGCGGAATGCCGAGGACGATGTTGAACGGGAATGTCACGGCAAGGGCCATTGTGAAGTACCGGGACGGCCGCGCTTCGGGGATCGCGTAGCGCACGACGGCCGGCACCACGATGTAGGACCCGCTCGCCGCGAGCACGGCGAGCATGGTCAGGTCGCCGACCGGCAACCCGGCCAGACTGCCCAGGGCCAGCGCCATCGATGCTCCGACCAGGGGCATCACGATGCCGAACCCGATCAGGAACGGGCCCACGTCCCGGACCTCGCGGAGCTGACGGGCGACGAGCAAGCCCATCTCGAGCAGGAAGAAGGCCAGCAGCCCCTTGAACATGTCGTCGACGAACGGGGACATGGCCTCGCCGGCGTCGGTCCCCACCACGGTGCCGATCACGAGCGACCCGATCAGCAGCAGGTGCGCACCGTCGGTGAACGCCTCGTGCAGGATCGCCCGCAACGACAGGGGTGCGCCCGACACGGGAGAGGAAGCGCCGGCCCCCGCGTCACCCGCCATCTGGGCGGAACGCTGACGGGACCGTGCCCAGGTGGCCAGAAGCACCGCCATGATGATCGCGGGCGATTCCATCAGAACCAGGGCGACCGTCATGTACCCGCCGGGTTCCTCCCCACGGGCGGTCACGAACTGCGTCGCGGCGATGAAGGTCACCGCGCTGACCGACCCGTAGGTCGCGGCGATGGCGGCCGCATCGAACTCGTTCACCCTGCGCCGCAGGACCAGGAAGCCCAGCGCAGGGATCACCAGGGCCAGGAGGAGGGCGATGCCGATCACCGCCGCGGCGCGGCCGGTCAGACCGGTCTCTCGCAGAGCCTGGCCACCCTTGAACCCGATCGCCATGAGCAGGTAGAGCGACAGGAACTTGGTGACGGGGGCCGGGATCTCCAGGTTGGAGCGCACAGCGGCGACGAACAGCCCCAGGAAGAAGAACAGGATCGGCGGGTCCGTGAGGCTGCCGAGAATGCTGAGGTCCATCGAGTCTCCCCTGATCTGTCCGGAGTCCGTGCGCCGCCGAGCGGGACGAGCTGATCTCCGTCGTGGCGCGCTAGCCGCCTGTTCCGAGCGAGTAACGGGAACGACAATACATGACTTTCAAGACATGTTTTGCAACAGCCCAAATCGGTGTCACGTGTTGTGGCGCGGCGCGCGGACCGGGCCCGCGGTGGGACGGGCTCCGTGCACGCCCACATGCGTACCGTGATTCACGTAAGGCAAAATGGCACTCGGAAGTCGTCGGTGATGGGGTGGCGTAGTGGCGGAGTGGACGTTTCTCACCAATCACGCGCACGTCCTGTTGTGCATCGCGCAGGACTCCGAGACGCGACTGCGCGACATCGCCGATGCGGTCGGGATCACCGAGCGCGCCACCCAGCGGATCGTGGCCGAACTGGAAGAGGCCGGGTACCTGCAGCGCATCCGCGACGGGCGCCGTAACCGCTACAGCCTGAACCGAGACCTGCCGCTGCGCCATCCACTCGAACGGGACCACATGGTCGGGGAGATACTCAGCGTGCTGGGGGCCCCGCGAAAGGGTGCTGGCGACGGCAACGAGTGACCCGTCGGCACTGATCGTGGCGCCCCGACAGCGTGGTCGACCACTACTAGAGGCCCCCAGGGGACGATCTGGTCGGCTTCTCTCTGCAGTTGATCGAGTTCGGAGATGTCATAGGGGCTGAGCACATCCACCGTCACCACGTCCGGACGAACGGTCGCTTTCTGCACCACCGCGGATTCGGTGTTGCTCAGCCAGCATCCCGGACCTGCGCGGCCCACACCCTCGTAAGCGAGCTCGTCGACATGGGGACCAACACCACGACGAAGAGCAACGTCACTACGGGGTACGCCCTACGCGACGTACTGTGTTGCGAAGCGGTCCGACCTTGCACTGGTCGCAATTCCGGTCACGCCAGAGTGTTCACCACACCCAGCGCGGCTCAACCCGCCAAGGAGGCATGGCATGAGCACTACCCGCGAGCTTCGCGCCGAGGTCGAGGTCGACGCCCCCGTCGAGCGCGTGTGGGAGGTCGTCACGGATACCTCCGTGCTCGTTCGGTCGTCGCCCGAACTCGTCGCGATGACACCGCTGCTGCCGGGAGGCTTCCGGAAGGGCCAGCAGTACATCGGCTGGAACCGCCGCAAACTGGTCGTCTGGCCAACCCGAAACGTTGTGATCGAGTTCGAGCCACACAAGCGTGTCGCCTGGGACACGAAGACCAGCGGCGCCCGCTGGGCCTTCGAGCTCCAGCCGACGCAGACCGGTACCAAGCTGGCCCAGCGTCGGTCCGTGCCGGGCAAGCTCAATCCGATCGGCCGGTTCTTCGCCGCGACGCTCCTCGGCGGGGGCCCGAACCACGCTGACGAGCTCGAGACTGCACTTGGCACCACGCTGGAGAGCATCAAAGCTATCGCCGAGGCCTGACCAACCGACTCGTCCCCACGGGTGGACTTCGCCAGGGATAACTCTCTTGCGACTGGGCAGTAGCAAGAGGAGCAATGCGCGGGAACGGCTACTTAGACGACAGCCCGCCGGCAGAGTTCGGAGAGACGTCTTCCGCTACCTCACGGACCGACCACACCCTGATCTGAAGTGGACAGCCGGTATGGTGAGTCTGGGTCTACCCGCCCAGTAATCGACCGGATGAGCGTCCCGCAGGGAGACTCGAGTGTAGATGCCGCCCTCGGAAACCACGAGCACAGCCTGGCACCTCGGCCTCCGTGACTGTGGTCGAACTTTCAACTCTGAGTTCCACCTACCCCGCCCCGCCCCGCCGCTTCGCCGCCCTCTCCGGATCCGAGGCGTACAACCACGATTCGGCCTCCCCCGGCCGGACCAGCGCCCGGCCCACCAGGATCACCGCCGCCTGCCGCAGACCGGCGGACTCGACCGCGTCCGCGATGTCGGCAAGTGTGCCCCGCAGCTCGACGCGGTGCGGGCGGCTCGCATTGGCCACCACCGCCACCGGGCAGTCCGCGCCGTGCGTGGGAACCAGCCGTTCGGCGAGCTCGCGGATCCGGGTGATCGCCAGGTGCAGCACCAGCGTCGCGCCGGTGGCGGCGAAGTTCTCCAGCGATTCGGAGGACGGCATCACCGTCGATCGGGCCTGGACGCGGGTCAACACGACGGACTGCACCACCTCGG
>NZ_JAALEE010000102.1:0-3842 GCF_014145265.1 Dietzia sp. CW19
CGGGCACCACCACCGCGGTGGCCGAGGCGCCCCGGGGCCAGCCGACGAGCGCACCGGGCGCGCCGGACGCAGGCGTCGACCAGTTGGTGCTGAACGCCGACGACGCCCCCGAACTGGGCCTGTCCCCCGTCTCGTCCGAGGACATCGCGGGAGGGGTCGGCGCGCTGGAGGACATCGCCGCGGGGATCCGTGTCGACCCCGAGCGTTGCGCGGACTTCAGCCAGGACGCCTTCCTCGCCCAGGCCGAACCGGGCGCGATGGCGATCCAGGCGGGCCAGAGCGGGAACTCCGCGTACGCGGTGTCCGTGACGACGGTGACCGACAGCCTTCCCGCTCGTGAGCAGCTCATCGCCGACTGCCCGACCATGACGGTCACGATCCCCCTCGAGGGGACCGAGGTGACCACCCGGGCCGAGAACTCGCTGCTGGAACTCCAGGCTCCCGAGGGCGTGGAGCACTTCGCCGCCATCTCGCAGACCAACACCATGGACATGATGGGGCAGGAGATGCTCACGGGGAACGTCCTGATCACCGGGGTCGTGCGGGGGATCGGAGTCTCCGTCACGGTCGCCAACGGTGTGGGGCCGGTCTCCGACGTGGAACGGGACACGGCTGTGGACGCCTTCGGCAAGCAGGTCGAGAAGATCCGGAACGCCTAGCCCCGGGCCCGGGGCCACCGCGGGTCAGGCCCGCTGGGACGAGATGGAGACGACCTCCCCGGTGAGGTAGGTGGTGTAGTCGCTGGCGAGCATGGCGATGGTCGCGGCCACCTCCCAGACGTCGGCGGCCCGCCCGAACGCCTCCTTGGCGGCGAGCTCGTCGAGGAGCTCGGCGGAGGCCGACTTCTCCAGGAACGCGTGGCGGGCGATGGAGGGCGCGATCGCGTTGATGCGCACGCCGAAGTCGGCGCCCTCGATCGCGGAACACCGGGTGAGCGCCATGACGCCGGCCTTGGCCGCCGCGTAGTGCGCCTGCGCCCGCTGCGCGCGCCACCCCAGCACCGAGGCGTTGTTGACGATCACCCCGTTGTGGGGCACGTCGCGGAAGTACTGCAGCGCCGCGCGGGTCGCGCGGAACGTGCCGTTGAGCGTGATGGCGAGGACCCGGTCCCAGTCCTCGTCGGTCATGTCGACCAGCTCACCCTCGCCTCCGAAGCCGGCGTTGTTGACCAGCACGTCGATGCGGCCGAGCTTTTCGGCGGCGCCGGAGATCAGCGCGTCGACGTCCGAGGTCGACTGCACGTTGCAGGTGATGGCCTCGAACCGCTGCTCGGGGAACTCGGCGGCGAGCGTGTCGCGGGCCTCGTTCATGCGGCGCTCGTGGAAGTCCGACACCAGCACGTCGGCACCCTCGAGCGCGGCGCGACGTGCGGCCGAGAACCCGATACCCGTGCCGGCGGCCGCCGTCACCACGACCTTCTTGCCCGCGAGCAGCCCGTGTCCCGGGGTCTCCTCGGGCACCGTGGACAGCGGGGACGCGGCGAGGGGGGACTTGTGCTGGGTCATGACGGCCTGGCCTCTCGGGGTAGTCCGAGCACGCGCTCGGAGATGATGTTGCGCTGGATCTCGTTGGATCCGCCGTAGATGGTGTCGGAGCGGGTGAACAGGAAGAGCCGCTGCCACCGCGCCAACTCGAGATGCTCCGGGTCGTGCAGGTCGTTGGCCGCGCCCTCGGAGTCGTGCGTGGGCCCGGTGAGCGACTCCGCCCCCTGCACGGTCATCGCCAGCTCGCCCAGATCGCGGTGCCAGGTGGCCCACAGGAGTTTGGCCGCGGAGGCGTTACCCCCGGAGGCGTCGCGCTCGGCGAGGGTACGCAGCGCATGGGCGCGGATCACCTTGAGCCCGACCCAGGCGCGCGTGATCCGTTCGCGCACCGCGGGGACCTCCGCGCTGCCGTTGGACCGGGCCATGGCCACGATCTGGTCGAGCTCGCGGGCGAAGCCCACCTGCTGACCGAGCGTGGACACACCCCGCTCGAACTCCAGCAGGGTCATGGCGACCTTCCAGCCCTCGCCCCGCTCCCCCACGATCATCCCGGCGTCGGTGACGGCGTCGTCGAAGAAGACCTCGTTGAACTCCGAGGTCCCGGTGAGCTGCTGGATCGGCCTGATCTCGACGCCCGGCTGGTCCAGCGGCACCAGCAGGAAACTCAGGCCCTTGTGACGGCTGGTCCCCTCCTCGGTCCGGGCCACGACGAACACCCACTGGCTCAGGTGCGCCAGGGAGGTCCACACCTTCTGCCCGTGCAGATGCCATCTGCCGTCCTCGCCCAGGCGCGCGGTGGTGGACACGTTCGCCAGATCGGATCCGGCGCCGGGCTCGGAGTACCCCTGCGCCCACAGTTCGGTGACGTCGAGGATCCGCGGCAGGAAACGGTCCTTCTGCTCCTGCGTACCGTGCGCGATGAGGGTGGGCCCGAGCAGCGTCTCGCCCAGGTGCGACACCCGCGCCGGGGCGTCGGCCTTGGCGTACTCCTCGTGCACGCGGACCTGCTGGCTCAGGGATGCCCCGCGGCCGCCGTACTCGACCGGCCAGCCCACGCAGGTCCACCCGGCCTCGGCCATGTGCCGCTCCCAGGCCAGGCGTCGGGCGAAGAACTGGTGCTCGCTGCCGGGCCCGCCGGTGCCCTTGATCTCGGCGAAGTCTCCGGTCAGGTTGTCGTCCAGCCACGTGCGGAACTCCGCGGCGAACTCGTCGTCGGTCATCTCCGACGCCGGCCTGGTGCTCTGGGTCATGGGGCCACTCTACCAAGCACTTGCTTGGTTTGCCGGAACCGGCCGCCCCCGCGGACCGCGTCGGGTGTGATGGTCGACATGAGCACACCCGTCACGCCCCTGGAGGGCAAGGTCGCACTGGTCACCGGCGCCGCCCGGGCACAGGGCCGGGCCCACGCCGTCCGTCTCGCCTCGGAGGGCGCGGACGTCGTGGTCACCGACATCTGCGCCCCCGTATCCGAGTCCGTCTCCTACCCGGCGCCGACACCGGACGATCTCGCCGAGACCGTTCGCCTGGTCGAGAAGGCCGGGGGCAGATCCCTCTCGGCCGTCCTCGACATCCGGGAACTGGGCCCGCTGCAGGACCTGGTCACCCGCACCATCGCCACCTTCGGCCGGCTGGACATCGTCGTCGCCAACGCCGGCGTCCTCAACTGGGGCCGGCTGTGGGAGCTGCCGGAGGACGACTGGGACATGGTCATCGGCGTCAACCTCAGCGGCACGTGGCGGACGATCCGCGCGGCGGTGCCGGCGATGATCTCCGCGGGCAACGGCGGGTCGATCATCATCGTCAGCTCGTCGGCGGGCCTCAAGGCCACGCCGGGCAACGGGCACTACTCGGCCTCCAAGGCCGGCCTGGTCGCGCTGACCAACTCACTCGCCCTCGAGGCGGGCGAGTTCGGCATCCGGGTCAACTCGATCCACCCGTACTCGGTGGACACGCCGATGATCGACCCCGACGGCATGGCGGAGATCTTCGGCCGGTTCCCGTCGTACCTGCACAGCTTCTCGCCGATGCCCCTCAAGAACGTCCTCGCGGACGGCGTCAGCACCCTGGCGGACTTCATGCCCCCCGAGGAGGTCGCCGACGTGGTGTCGTTCCTGGCCGGGGACGGTTCCCGCTCGATCTCGGGGGTCCAGGTCCCGTTCGACCGGGGCGCGCTCAGGTACTGAGCACGGGGCCGACCAAGCAGGTGCTTGGTACCGTGGTGGGCGCCACACCCGCAGCACCCGAGGAGTCCGCGATGAACGACAGCTCCGCCGCCGCCCCGCGCGACGTCGAGACCACCGGCGACGTCGAGACCACCGCCGCCGCCCTGCGCCGGGCGGCGGCACTCTGGCCGGATCG
>NZ_JAALEE010000103.1:0-2824 GCF_014145265.1 Dietzia sp. CW19
TCGGCGGTGCAGTACTACCTCAGCCTGCTGGGATTCGCGGCGATCGATTCGGTCAACCTTCTGGCTTTCGCTGTGATCGCGGGGCTGTGGCTGACCTCGGCCGGGCGTGGCGTGCCCTTCGCGCCCCGGGCCGCGCGGTTCACCGGCGGTGCGTTCTGCGGCATCGTGCTCCTCTCGCTGGTGTCGGTGTGGGTGATCGGCAACAACCAGGAGTTCGTCCGCAGTCTGTTCCACAACCTCTGGGCGATGGTGGCCCTGGGTCTCATCGGTCTGGTGATCACCGTCATGGGGTTGCGCAAGCCCGCGGAGGCCAAGGAGGAGAGCGTCGAGGCGCCGCTCACCCAGAACGTTCTGCAGAAGTTCGGGATCATGGTCACCGGCGTCGTGCTGGGCATCATCCAGTCGGCCACGTCGGCGCCGTTCGCGGCCGGGATGGTCCTCATCTCGTTCGCCGAGTCCCCGTGGTGGTCCAAGCTGCTGCAGATCCTGTTCTTCGCGATCATCGCGATCCTGCCGAGCACGGCGTTGATCATCGCGCTGGCACGAGTTCGTTCGGGCGGGATCGGTGCGGCCACCCGCCGCATCGACCGGTTCCTGTCCTACGGCCGCGTGGCCGGGCGCGCGCTCACCCTGGTGGTGGGCCTGGCGCTGCTCGCTCTGGCGGCGGTGCGGATCACCCAGCTCACCGGGGTGCTGTCGTAGCCGGATCCTATGGTGACGGTGATCACCACACGGGTGCTCGGATGAACTCGGGAGACCACATGCAGACCCAGGATTCCACCGCCGCTACGACCGGCACCGCCGCAGTGACCACCGGTGCCGGGACCACCGGCGCCGGGACCGTGCTGTGCGAGGACGGGCTGAGGCGCCCGCCCTGGGCGGCACGGGACCCGCTGCTGCGGGAGTACTACGACACCGAATGGGGGATGCCGGTCCGCGACGAGGCGGGGCTCTTCGAGCGGCTCGTCCTGGAGGGCTTCCAGTCCGGCCTGAGCTGGGTGACGATCCTGCGCAAGCGTCCGGCGTTCCGGGAGGCGTTCGCCGGGTTTTCGCCCGATGCGGTCGCGGGCTTCGGGGACGCCGACGTCGCCCGGCTCATGGCCGACGAGCGGATCGTGCGCAATCGACGCAAGATCGACGCGGCGGTCACCAATGCCCGGGCCGTGATCGCGCTGAGGACCGAGGGCGGTCTCGGGGAACTGATCTGGTCGTACCGGCCGGAACAGACACCGCAGCCCCGGACCATGGATGAGGTGCCCAGCCGATCCCCGGAGTCGGAGGCGCTGGCCAAGGATCTCAAGCGGCGGGGATTCAGCTTCGTGGGGCCGGTGACGGTGTTCGCGTTGATGGAGGCCATCGGGGTGGTCGACACGCACCTGACGGATTCGCACCGGCGTGGCAGCTCCGGAGTCTGGACGCGCGAGACGGTGACCTGACGTTCCGGGCGCGGGGTCACCCCGGCGGACTGAGCGGGCCCTGCGGTTCCGGCTATCCGGGCAGAACGGGTAGGCCGGGCGGAGCACCACGGTGCGGGAGGTCGGGGACGGGGGCGGCGAGCGACCCCGCCTGCGCCACCTGCCCGGTGGCCGGCCAGCTCAGGCAACCGGGGATCCCGCGGAGGGCGGCCATCCGGGCCAGGGAGCGGTGGAGGTCGTTCCTGGTCAGTGCGCCCTCGGCAATGGCGCGTTCAACGGAGTCGAGAGCCTCGGGGATCCCGGCGGTGGTGATCCACAGCGGGGAGTCGGCCCCGGCGATGAGCGACTCGGTCACGGCTCGGGGAAGTGGGAAGTCGTTCGTGACGGCGCGCATCCCTGACAGGTCGTCCGTGAAGATCGCGCCGTCGAAGGGCGGGGCCCCGTATCCGTGGCCCTCGCGCAACAGCCGGTAGGCGGCCGGGGAGAGCGAGGCGGGCCGGTCGATCCCCGTGAGGCCGGGTACCTGCTGGTGCCCGAGCATCATCCCGGCGCCGGGGGTCCTGGCGAGTTCGGAGAACGGCCGGAGGTCGTGGGGGAGGAGCTGGTCCAGCGGTGGGACGGTCACCGATTCGTAGTGGCTGTCCCCCGACGAACGGCCGTGGCCGGGGAAGTGCTTGAACACCGGCGTCACCCCGGCGTCCGCGAGGCCGGCGGCGAAGGCGCGCGCGTAGCTGACCACGCGGGCCGGGTCCGGAGAGAAGGACCGGTCGCCGATCACGGCCCCGTCCGGCTGGTCGGATACATCGACGGAGGGGGCGAAGTCGACGGTGACGCCCATCCCGCGGAGAAACTCTCCGCGGTCCCGAGCAGCCGCGCGGACCTCCTCCGGGCTCATCGTGGCGGCCATGACCCGGGCGGACGGCATCGGCCCGGCGTAGGGGGCGATGCGGGACACCCGCCCGCCCTCCTCGTCGATCGCCACCAACAGCGGGAGCTCCGTGTCCTGCTGCAGTCGGGCAAGGTCGTCGCCGGAGACCACCTCCCCGACGACGTCACCGCCGAGGAAGATTCCGCCGACGCCGTACTGCTCCACCGCGTGGCGGGCGTCGGCCATCGAGCTCACGCCCACGGTGAACAGCTGCGCGATCCGCTGGCGTGGGGTCAGCGAGTCCAGCGGCGACTCACACCGGGGCGCGGGCGGCGGGGTCAGCTCGGCACGGGCGGGGGGTGCGGCGGAGGAGTCGGCGGCGGCGGGGGCGGCGACGGGTTCCGCAGACTCGTCGGCGCCGCACCCGGCCAGCACCAGCCCCACGACCGATGCGGCGACCGTCAGACGGAGCCGGCGGGAGAAGGACACGACCTCCAATGTATCCGGTACGCACCGGGCGGCAGCGCGCCGAATACCCAGG
>NZ_JAALEE010000104.1:0-3092 GCF_014145265.1 Dietzia sp. CW19
CGACCCCGCTCGGCACGGCGTAGCCACCGGGACCGGTCCTGATCGCGCCCGAGTCGGGGTCGACCTCGACGAGCCGCACCTCGGCGGTGCCGGGCAGCGGACGGCCGCGCGCGCCTTGCTTGGTCGTCGAGAGATTGGCGAGGACGACATCGACCTCGGTGCCGGAGTAGAACTCGAGGACCCGGGTCCCCGGGTAGCGGTCCAGCAGCCGCCGCCACACCCCGCGGGGCATGCCCGATCCCATGAAGAGCGGGATCGCCGGGAGGGTCTCGCCCGGATGCACCGGCCGACGGACCAGCTCGCGCATCATCGCCCACGTGTAGGACACGGCCGTGACCCCGTAGCGGCGGATCTCCTCGTCGAAGGTCGCAGGGTCGAATCCGCGCGACAGCGCGATCCGGGACCCGGCGGCCACGGCCCCGCCGACGGCGGTGAGCAGACCGGACGGGTGATGGAGTGGACTGAGGCAGTACACCGTCGACGCGGCGGTCAGGCGCGCGGCGCTGGCGGTGCCGAACGCGGAGAGCGCCCACCGGTGGTTGGTCACGAGCTTGGTCTGCCATGCTCCCGTCGAGCGGGTGAAGACGACGAAGGCGAGGTCGCCGGCGCGGCCGGGGTCCGGCACGTACCAGCGGGGCAGCTCGACCGCATCGGGGTCGATGCGTTCGAGGTCGACCAGCCCTGCGCCGAGGTCTCCGGGCAGGTCGCGGTCCGCGCCGCCGCCGAGGACGAGCGCCCGCGCCCCGGCGTCGGTGACCCTGGCGGCGTGCTCCGGGTCGACGACCACCTCGGACACGGAACTGAGCGTCAACAGTTCGGCCAGATCCCGGGACGGGGGCAACGCCACGGCCACGGCGCCGAGACGCGACAGCGCGGCGATCGCGACCAGCGCCGAGGGCCGGGTCTCCATGAGCACACCGATGTGGTCGCCCTGGCGCACCCCGACCTCGATCATCCCCCTCACCACGTTCGTGATCCGGGCGTCGACGGCCGAGTACGTGTGGACGCGGTCGGAGAACAGGAAGCACGCGTCATCAGGCTGCGTCCGCGCACGCTCGGCCATGATCTTGGCGAACGAGATGCGTGTCCCCGTCTGGATCTGCCCCAGTCGCACCAGGCGCGGCGCGGCGTGCAGCGCCTCGTATCCCAGGGCCCGCGTCGTCCGCAGAGTGCCCACGGCGAGGTGGCCGGCACCGCGCACCACACCGACCCCCACCCCGGCGATCTGCGTCGCCCCTTCCGTCGCGAGCATCACCGCCGTGCCCGGAGACGGGTCACCACCGGAGTCGGGCCCGACCTCGACGATGCCCTTCGGACGATCTCCGGTGCCTTCTCTCCAGTCGATCCAGTCGGCGACGGCAGGCCATGTCAGCGAGGAGGCGGTCGAGCCGACGACGAGTCCGAAATGCCCGGCGCGGACCGGGAACTCGAAGACGTCCGCGCCGGGGGCGACGGCCGCGATCTTCCGGACGCCCGCCGGGACGCCGATCTCGTCGACTTCCCCGAGCACCGCGAGGACGGGACAGGTGATGTCGGCCAGGGACACGACGTGATCTCCGACGACGAAGCCGCCGACCATCATCCGATTCTGGATGATCACCTGGTGGAGCACGTCGACGATCGCCGGTCCGGACCACGCGACGAATCCCTCGCCGCCGAGAAAGCGGCGCTGCCGCTCGTGTCCGATCAGCGCCTCGCGGTCGTGGAGTTGACGAAGGAAACCCACCTGCGCACGCGCGGTCTTGATCGGGTCGAGCAGACGGAACCCGGCCAAGGCCATCCACCCGGGGAGCGAGCGATCGCTGAAGACGTGGTCGGCGACGAAGCGGGCGACGTTCACGATCAGGTCCTCGGGTACGCCGAGCGGGGCGTTACCGCGGACGTCGACGGGCGCGCCGAACGTCACGACGCTCTCGAGGTCGCGCGAGCGCCGGTATGCCGCGGCCTGATAGCAGAACATGCCACCCTGGCTGTACCCGGCGAGATGCACCGAGCGACCCGTGGCCGCGGTGACGAGGTCGACGGCGTCGCTCACGGCGACCACGTGGTCGGTGAGGGTGCGTTCGAGTCCGCCGTCCTCGAGGTCCGGGGAGCCGAAGTCGATCACCCAGGGATCCATGCCGGCCGCGTGCAGCGCGGCCACCGCGCTCGTCGACGGGGAGACGTCCCAGACGTCGGCGGAGATCATCATGGGGGGCACGAGCACGATCGGCGGGCGCGGTCTCTCTTCCGCATCACCGCCGACACGTCCGTGCTCCGCGACCCCCGCCACCGGCGCGTAGTAGCGGCGCAGCCGGAACATCGGCCGACGGGTGGCGATCTCGAACGGCGAGAACTCCTCGTCGGTCTGGAGACCGCCGAAACGCAGGACCTCGATCGCGTTGACGACATACGACGTCGCGGTCTTGAGGGCGACGGCGAGGGTGTCGGGGCTGAGGGTCATGGTGGGTCTGACACTAGGGCGCGACTTCTGGTCGGAGTGGTCAGTTCACGAACAGAGGGGAGGACGGGGCGCGAAAGGTGGTCGGCCCGGCGCACCGCCGGTCAGAACGGCGGGCGTCCGAGGTGGTCGCCCCACCGCTCACAGGACCACCCACCGCGGTCCGGCGCCAACTCGATGACCCCGCAGTTGGGGATCCGGTTGACCAGCGCCCACTGTGAGGGGACGGCGCCGGCGAACACCGCGATCATCCGCATGAGGGTGCCGTGCACCACCAGCACCACGTCGATACCGTTGTCGAGGTGGCTCTCGCGGAGCTCCGTCACCAACGGCATCGCGCGTTCCTGCACGTCCAGCGCGCTCTCTCCCCCCGGCAGGCACGAGGAGAGGTCACCGTGCTCCAGCCAGTCCCGCACGACCCGGTTATACGCCAGCAGCGCCTCGGTGCCGGTCCTCATCTCGTACTGTCCGGCCTGTACCTCGTACACCCCCGGCACGGCCCGGGTGGGCAGCTCTGTCGCGTCGGCGATCAGGCCGGCGGTCTCGCGGGCGCGCGCCGCCTCGGAGCTGAGGATCACGCTCGGCGATATGCCGGAGGCGGCGAGCTCGGCGCCCACCGTCCGCGCCTGGTCCCGCCCGAGGTCGGTGAGGG
>NZ_JAALEE010000105.1:0-4032 GCF_014145265.1 Dietzia sp. CW19
ACCGTGCCGCCGCGGGGGGAGTCCACGACGTCCGCCACCACGACCGTGACGTTGTCGGGGCCACCGGACCGCAGCGCGAGCTGGACGAGCCGCTCGGCGGCGGCGTCGGCGGACCCGGTCCCGAGGGTCTCGGCGATGGTCTCGGCGCTCACCGGGTCGGACAGGCCGTCCGAGCACAGCAGGTAGCGGTCGCCGACCCGTGCCTCCCGGACGGCGGTGGTGGGCTCGACGGGATCTCCGGTGAGCGCCTTGAGGATGAGCGAGCGCCGCGGGTGCACGTGCGCTTCCTCGGCGGTGAGCTCGCCGCGGTCGACGAGCGACTGGACGAAGGTGTCGTCCTTGGTGATCTGCGTGAGGACGTCGTCGCGGAGCAGGTAGGCGCGCGAGTCGCCGACGTGGAGCAGTCCCATGCGCCGGCCGTCGAAGAGCAGGGCGGTGAGGGTGCAGCCCATGCCCTCGGCCTCGGGATGCGCCTCGACGTGCGCGGCGATCGCCTGGTTGCCCTCGTGCATTGCCCGGCTGAGCGCGCCGGCGAGGTCCGACCCCGGTTGGTCCTCATCGAGCTTGGCCAGGGTCGCGACCATGATCTGGCTGGCCAACTCGCCCGCGGCGTGGCCACCCATGCCGTCGGCCAGCACGAGGACCCGGGGCGCGGCGTACGCGGAGTCCTCGTTGTTGTCCCGCACCATCCCCGTGTGGGAGCGGGCGGCGTAACTGAGCGCGGGGGTCACGCGCGCAGCTCGATCACGGTCTTGCCGATCCGGATCGGCGTGCCGGCGGCCACCTTGACCGGGGTCGTCACCCGCGTCCTGTCCAGATAGGTGCCGTTGGTCGAACCGAGGTCCTCCAGGAACCAGTCCGGCCCGTGGGGCGACAGCCTGGCGTGTTGGTTGGATGCGTAGTCGTCGTCGATCACCAGGGTGCACGAGTCGGCCCGGCCGAGCAGGACCGGCTGTTCGGACAGCGTGATGCGGGTCCCGGCGAGGGCGCCCTGGGTGACGACGAGGTGGCGGATCGCCTTGGTGCCGCGGCCGAGGAAGCCGCCCCGGCGCTCACCCTGGCCGCCCGACCGCATCCCGACGTTGCCGAAGACGTCGGTCTTCAGCGCCCGCAGGACGAGGTAGATGAACAGCCACAACAGCACCAGGAGGAGGCCACGCGAGAGTTGTAGGACGAGTCCCTGCACGAGTTCGGTCCTCCCCTCTCCGGTCAGGTCACCTCGGGCAACGTGTGATCGCCCCCGGAGGTTCCCGGGGGTCCATGCCTGTCGAGGCTAGTCGAACCGGACGGTTATCTCCGAGTGTCCGACGCGGATGACGTCGCCGTCCGCCAGCTGCCAGTCCTGCACCGGGCCCTCGTTGACCGTGGTCCCGTTGGTGGAGCCGAGGTCGGTGAGGACCGCCTCGCGGCCGTCGAACCGGATGTCCGCGTGCTGCCGGGACACCCCGGTGTCCGGGAGGCGGAAGGCCGCGTCCTGGCCGCGTCCGAGCAGGTTGGACCCGCGCTGGAGGCGGAAGGTGCGCCCGGAACCGTCCTCGAGGTGCAGCGTCACCGTGAGCGAGGCGCGACCCTGGGTGATCTGCGTGGGGGCGTCGGACGGGCCACCCCAGCCGGTGTTCTGGCCGGCGGACCCGGACCGGGTGGCGACGGGGTAGTTGGAGGCGGGTGCCTGCATGGGGTTCTTCTCCTGACTGGCGCTCGGCGACGCGGGGGACGGCGACGACGGAGCCGGATGGCCCGGTGCCGGTGCCGGCGCGGCGGCCGAGATGTGGAACGGGACGGCGTCGGGGTCCACGACCCCGTTGATCCGCATCTGCCCGGTGTGGAGGTCGTCGCGTTCGACGAAGGTGACGGTGACGGGGCCGTAGGTCTCCCACCCCTGCTCGGCGATGTGGTCCGAGAGGTGGCGCGAGAAGGTCTTGACGGCCAGGGCCTCGTCCTCCGTGAAGGACGCGTAGTCCGACCGGGCGAGGGTGATGGTGTAGCTGTTGGAGACCAGCAGGTGACCGTCGACCACCTTGAGAGAGGCCTCGGACTGCTTCCGCAGCTGCGCCTCCACCTCGGCCGCCACCACCTTGCCGCCGAAGAGACGGGCGAAGGCGTCCCCGACCGCGCCCTGGAGTGTGCGTTCGAACTTGCCGACGATTCCCACGAGCGCCTCCTCTTCCCTGGTACGTGTCCGGACGTCCGGCCGCCGCGCGTGTCGGCGGCATCCGGTCGATCATAGAGGCGGGGGCGGCCCGAAGCACGTGTCCCGCATCCCCGGAGGTCGCGGGGTGAGGCTCCACCAGCGGATTGGTACGGCCGGTGTGGCGCGTGTTAACGTATTCGGGCGTTACTCGGGCGAGTGGCGGAATGGCAGACGCGCTGGCTTCAGGTGCCAGTGTCCTTCGGGACGTGGGGGTTCAAGTCCCCCTTCGCCCACCAGCCGAGTGCAGCCGAGGGTGCACCCGTGAGCCGGCCGAGAGGCCGGCTCTTCGCATTTCGGGCCGGGGAGTGGGGCGCGGGCGTTGCACACGTCACCTGAATCGGGTTCAATAATCGGCGTGACGTAGGCTCACGCAGAAGTTCTCCCGGAGGTCGGCGCCACCATGCCGACGGACCGGAGAGCAACGTCCTCATGGTGGACGGAGCAGAGATCACCCTCTCGCCCGCGCCACCCGTGAGCCCGCATCCCACAGCTCGGATCCCCATCGGTGCCCGACGCGATCAGCGGACGATCCCACCCCGGGCCCCGAACACGATGTAATGAACGGACATTGTCTGGGTCGGTGCACGCGCGTCGGCTCTCCACAACGCTGTCGAAGGAACCCCCACATGGCCTCGAGCCTCGAAGAGATCCCCGATATGACCCCGGAGACCGACATCCGGGACACCGCGGACGCCCCCTCGGTGATCGGCGTGGTCGCCGAGTCCGATCCCGCGGAGAGGCGGGTGGCCGCCACCCCGGCGACCGTCGCGAAGTTGATCGGCCTGGGCTACCGGGTCGTGGTGGAGAACGGGGCGGGGACCCGCGCAGAGTTCTCCGACGCGGCCTACGCCGAGTCCGGCGCCGACCTTGTCTCCGGTGACGTGGCCTGGTCGGGCGACGTGGTGCTGAAGGTCGCGGTGCCCACGGAGTCCGAGGTGGCCCGGATGCGGTCCGGTGCGACCCTCGTGGGACTCCTGGCGCCCGCCCAGAACGAGCGGTTGCTGTCCGTCCTGGCCGAGCGCGGGGTCACCGCACTGGCGATGGACGCGGTTCCGCGGATCTCCCGGGCCCAGTCGATGGACGTGCTCAGCTCCATGGCCAACATCGCCGGCTACCGCGCCGTGATCGAGGCCGCCCACCACTTCGGCCGGTTCTTCACCGGACAGGTCACCGCGGCGGGCAAGGTCCCGCCGGCCAAGGTGCTGGTGGCCGGGGCTGGGGTCGCCGGTCTTGCGGCGATCGGTGCGGCCAGCAGTCTCGGGGCGATCGTCCGCGCCACCGATCCGCGGCCCGAGGTGGCCGACCAGGTGGGGTCGATCGGCGGCGAATACCTGCCCGTCGAGGTCCCGGACGAGGAGAAGGTCGTCTCCACGGACGGCTACGCCAAGGCCACCAGCGAGGCCTACGACCGCGCCGCCGCGGCCCTGTACTCGGCCCAGGCGGCCGACGTGGACATTGTCATCACCACCGCGCTGATCCCGGGCCGGGCGGCCCCGCGCCTGCTCACCGCCGCGGATGTGGCGTCGATGAAGCGCGGCTCGGTCATCGTGGACATGGCCGCCGCCCAGGGCGGCAACGTCGAGGGCAGCGTCGCCGACGAGGTCGTGGTGACCGAGAACGGCGTGACGATCATCGGGTACACCGATCTCGCCGGGCGCCTGCCCGCACAGGCATCGCAGTTGTACGGCACCAACCTGGTCAACCTCACCAAGCTCGTCACCCCGGACAAGGACGGGCGGTGGGCGCTGGATCTGGACGACGTCGTCCAACGCGGGGTGACCGTGGCCAAGGGCGGCGAGATCATGTGGCCGCCCCCTCCGGTGCAGGTCAGCGCCGCCCCC
>NZ_JAALEE010000106.1:0-4696 GCF_014145265.1 Dietzia sp. CW19
GCTGTCGACGGTCTCCGCGCGGCGGGCCTCGGCGAGATGCTCCCGCACGAGGCATCCGATCCCGCCCCGCAGGCCGCGGGCGTCGCGGTCTGGTCGCGGTACCCGCTCTCGCCACCCGAGCGGGTCGCCGGATTCAGCCTGGGAGTCCTGCGCACGGATATGGCCGGTCCCGCGGGTCCGGTGACGGTGGTGGCGGCTCACCCCGTCGCGCCCGTGTTCGACGGTCCCGCCGCGGTCGAGGAGGCGGACCGTCTGAGGTGGTACCTCGGCGGGTTGCCCGGACCGGCCCCCGTGGTGGTGGGCGGCGACTTCAACGCCACCTGGGACCACGCCCGGTTCCGCGGACTGCGTGGGCTGGGGTACACCGATTCGGTCTCCGGCGGTGGCGACGGCTGGGTGCCCACGTGGCCAGCCGACGGGCGCGTCCCGCCACTGATCGGCATCGACCACGTGCTCGCGCGGGGAGCGTCGGCGGTGGGGGAGACCAGGACCGTCCGGGTGGGTGGCACCGATCACCTGGGCGTGATCGCGACGGTACGTCTTGCCGGGGACCGGGTCCGTTGACCTACGATGCGCACCATGAGTTCACGCATCCTGACAGCAGCGTCCGGCCTCGGTGCGGTCGCGCTCGCCGTGGTACTCGGGGGTTGTGGCGGGGCGACCGTGGAGGGGGAGGCGCCCGAGGTGGCCACGGAGTCCACCACGACGTCCGCCGCGTCGAGTACCCCGTTCGCCGAGGAGCGACCGGAGAAGCCCACCGGGCCCGTGACACCGCCCCCGCCGCCCGAGCCGCAGCCGGAACCGATGCCGGGGGAGCCCGCGCCGGAACCACGAGCGGACGACACCCCGGCGGCTGAGCCCGCTCCCGTCGCCCCCGGAGGCGGTGACTTCGTCGCGCTGCTGCAGAGGCAGGACGTCGCACTCCCCGAGGGCGTGGATCCGGTGGCCACCGCCGCGGAGGCGTGTGGCCGCTTCGACGGGGGCCAGCAGATGGACGAGGTCTCGGGGTGGCTCGGCGAGTACGGGCGGTTGGGCCCCGAGCAGCAGGGATTCTTCCTCGGCGCCGCCGTGGGTACCTACTGCCCCCAGAACTTCCCCAAGCTCGGCTGAGCCCGGCCGGTGTGAGCCCGGCGTCTCACATCCGGCTGTACTTGGCACGGCCCAGGGAGTAGACGCCGTACAACGCGATCCCGACGCCGGTCATGATGAGCAGGATCTGGCCGAACGGCTGCTCGCCGACCGTTCGCAGCGCGGCATCGAGTCCGCCCGCCTTCTCGGGATCCGCGGTCACGACCGCCGCGATCACCAGTCCGCCGAGGATGACCAGGGCGGCACCCTTGGCGATGTACCCGAGCTGACCGGAGACGACGATGGCCCGCCCGACGTGTCCGCCCCCGGTGCGTTCCAGGTCCTCGACGAACTTCTTGGTGGCGCCCTTGTAGACGTGATACGCGCCCACGCCGATGATCACGAGGCCCACCACGACGAGCGCGACCTTGCCCGGTGCGGAGCCGAGCAGTCCGGCGGTGGTACCGGACGCCGTCTCGGAATCCGAATCGGATCCACCGGAGGCGAACCGGGCGGTGGTCACGCCGAGAGCGAGGTAGACGGCGGCCTTGGCGCCCGCCTTGACCCTGTCCGAGGCCTCCTCCGATCCCAGGATCATCTCGATGACCTGCCAGAGACCGAGGGCGAGGAAGCCGATCGCGCCGACCCAGAGGAGGGCCTGGCCACCCGGTGCGGAGGCGATCTCGGCGAGGGCACCCGAGTTGGACGCCTCCTCTCCGCCCGATCCGGTCGCGATCCGGATGGCGATCCACCCGATGAGCAGGTGGAGGATCCCGTTCATGACGAAGCCCGCGCGGGCCAGCCACTCGAGGGCGGGATGGTCGACGGCGGAGCGGGCGGCGCCCTGAACGGAGCGAGGGGAACTGGGTGTCTTCATCTCAGCACTCTCCCACGAGCTCGGCTTCCCCACGACCTCGGCGGTTCACCACTCGATCTCGCCGAGGACGTCGTTCCGCCGACGGAGCTCGGCCAGCCGCTGTTCGGCCGCGCGGTGCTCCTCGGAGCGGCGGCGGGCCTGTTCGGCGAGTGCGTCCGCCTCGACCTCGGCCAGGAGGAGCTGGAGACGGTCCTTCTGTTCGCGCAGTGTCTCGACCGAGGTGTCCATCGCGATGAGCTTGCGTGAGCCCGCGCTGGCATGGAGGAACGGGTTCCGTTCGAGGATCAACCTCGCCTCCTCGGGGTCGAGCACCCGCGACAGCTTGAGCAGCACGGGGTAGCTCTCGCCGTCGCCGCCGGTTCCCGGTTCGTGATCCGGGTCCAGGGCGGCCGCGACCACCTTGAGTGGTCTGGCCCTCGGGGAGGCGCTCCGGAAGTCCACGTCGTCTGCGTCCACGAGCTCCCGACCCCTTCCGTTCCCCGCCTCCTGGCGTTCCCCGGTCCTGGGTCAACCGTAAACGCCCCGGCCACAGGGGCCGGGGCGTTTCAACGATTACGCGAGCTGCGGGATCAGCAGTCGTAGTACAGGTCGAACTCGTGCGGGTGCGGACGCAGGTTGACCGGGGCGATCTCCTTCTCCCGCTTGTACTCGATCCAGTTCTCGATCAGGTCCTCGGTGAACACGCCACCCGCGGTGAGGTACTCGTGATCGGCCTCGAGGCGGTCGAGCACCGCGGAAAGCGAGGTGGGGGCCTGCGGGATGTCGGCGGCCTCCTCCGGCGGGAGTTCGTAGAGGTCCTTGTCCACGGGGGCGTGCGGCTCGATCTTGTTCTTCACGCCGTCCAGGCCCGCCATCATCATCGCGGCGAACGCGAAGTACGGGTTGCCCGACGAGTCGGGACAGCGGAACTCGATGCGCTTGGCCTTGGGGTTGTTGCCCGTGATCGGGATACGGACACAGGCCGAGCGGTTGCGCTGCGAGTACACCAGGTTGATCGGCGCCTCGTAACCCGGGACGAGCCGGTGGTACGAGTTGATCGTGGGGTTGGTGAACGCGAGCAGGCTGGGCGCGTGGTGGAGGATGCCACCGATGTAGTAGCGGGCGACGTCCGACAGTCCCGCGTAGCCGGCCTCGTCGTGGAACAGCGGCTTGCCGTCCTTCCACAGCGACTGGTGGGCGTGCATGCCGGAGCCGTTGTCACCGAAGAGGGGCTTGGGCATGAAGGTCGCGGACTTGCCGTTCTTCCACGCGGTGTTCTTGACGATGTACTTGAAGAGCTGGATGTCGTCGGCCGCGTGCAGGAGCGTGTTGAACTTGTAGTTGATCTCCTGCTGGCCACCGGAGCCCACCTCGTGGTGGAAGCGCTCGAGCTCGAAGCCGGCGTTGGTGAGGTTGGTCGACATCTCGTCGCGCAGGTCGACGAAGTGGTCGTAGGGCGCCACCGGGAAGTACCCGCCCTTGGGGCGGACCTTGTACCCGAGGTTCGGTGAACCGTCGGCCTCGGACTCGGCTCCCGTGTTCCAGTTGCCGGCGATCGAGTCGACCTCGTAGAAGCCGTGGTTGGTGCCCGAGCCGTAGCGGACGGAGTCGAACACGAAGAACTCGGCCTCGGCACCGAAGAAGCAGGTGTCGGCGATGCCCGTGGAGATCAGGTACTCCTCGGCCTTGCGCGCGACGTTGCGGGGGTCGCGGCTGTAGGCCTCACGGGTGAAGGGGTCGTGCACGAAGCAGCTGATGTTCAGCGTCTTCGCCTTGCGGAACTGGTCGAGGCGAGCGGTCGACACGTCCGGCAGGAGCATCATGTCGGACTCGTGGATCGACTGGAACCCCCGGATGGACGAGCCGTCGAACGCCAGGCCGTCCTCCATCATGTCCTCGTCGAAAGCCGCGGCAGCGATCGTGAAGTGCTGCTCGGCGCCGGGCAGGTCGGTGAACCTGATGTCGACGTACTCGACGCCCTCGTCCTTGATGAACTTGATGACCTCGTCCGGAGTGGAGAATGCCACGATGTCGCTCCTCGTCTCTCTGTGCGACGGGCAACCGGTGCCGCCCGTCGTGCGGTGACCTCACGATATGGGCGAGGTGTTGCCCGGCCGTCAACCGAATGTTTCGGCAGTGTTACAGAGGCGGGCCGGGTGGTGTCCCTCCCAATAGGGGTCAGCCTAGTCAACCACTGCGGGGGAACGTCGACACGGGGATCGACCGGGCCCCGGTTACCCTGGGAACCATGCGTGAACTTGCAGGATCATGGCTGTCCGGCCCGACCTCGTCCGGCAACGAGCCGGAGCAGGCCTTCAAAGGTGAGCGGCTCGGGCTGCCCCGGTACGGCGAGGGCTCTCTCGCGCCGCTGGGGGTGCGTCTCGGCGCGCTACTGGTCGACTGGTTCCTGGCCTACGGGTTCGTGGGACTCGTCGTCACCCTCGGTGGACCGGGCCTGCTCGGAGGCGAGACGTTCTCCGCCGTGGCCAGTTGGGCGACTCCGCTGCTCTGGGGCCTGTCCGGCGTGGTGTGCGTCTGGCTCTTCGCCCAGACGCCCGGACAGGCACTCTTCGGGATCGGCACCGCACGGATCGACGCCGACGAGCGGGTCGGTGTCCTCCGTGCGATCGTCCGGGTCGCCTTCGTGTTCTTCCTGCTGCCTCCCCTCGTCCAGGACGAGGACGGCCGCGGCCTGCACGACAGGGCGACGGGTACGGCGCTGATCCGGACCCGGTGACCCCGGAGCTGGGCCCGGTGGGCCCGGTGGGCCCG
>NZ_JAALEE010000107.1:0-2286 GCF_014145265.1 Dietzia sp. CW19
GGCGGTCGACCAGGCCGTCGCCGACGCCCTCGCGACGGACCTCGGTGGACCGCTCTCGGGCTTCCGGGTCGCCGTCGCCCGCAGCGTGGCCTCCCAGGCCGTCGCCGTCGCCGTGCGCAACACACATCAGGTGCACGGCGCCATCGGCACCACACACGAACACACCCTGCACCGACTGACCCTGCCGGCGCTGCAGTGGCGCGGGGAGTTCGGATCCGCGGAGTTCTGGGAGACCCGGCTCACCGACGCCGCGGTCGCCGGCGGGATGGACGGCGCCTGGCCCATGGTCGTCAACGGAGTCAGCGTCGAAGGCGCCGCGGCCGCGTGGCTCGACCGGGTCACCGGAGCCTGAACCCGTGCCCGAGACGCACCAGACTGCGACGCCGAGGCCCGAGACGCTACGGCCCGAGACACCGAGGCCCGGGGTACCGCGGCCCGGGACACCGCTGACCGACATGCCCCGGACCGGTGCCCTCACAGACATCCGGGTCGTGGATCTGTCCCGGGTCCTCGCCGGGCCGTTGTGCGGCCAGATGCTGGCCGACCACGGCGCCGACGTGATCAAGGTCGAACCGCCGGGTGGGGACGAGACCCGCGGCTGGGGGCCGCCCTTCGTGCGGGACGACCACAGCGCGTACTTCGACGGGCTCAACCGCAACAAGCGGAACATCTGCATCGATCTGCGCGACCAGGAGGGGCAGGCACTGCTCGGCAGGATGCTCGAGGGCGCGGACGTGGTGATCGAGAACTTCAGGGCCGGCACCCTCGAGAAGTGGGGATTCGGCGACGACGAGCTCGCCGAGCGCTTCCCGCGCCTGATCCACTGCCGCATCACCGGGTACGGCGTCGACGGGCCCCTCGGTGGCGCACCGGGGTACGACGCCGTCCTGCAGGGACTCTCGGGCCTGATGAGCATCAACGGCGAGCCCGACGGAGCGGCCATGCGGATCGGGATCCCGTTGGTGGACATCGTCACCAGTCTCAACGCGATGAGTGGCATCCTCATGGCGCTGCACGTACGGGCCACGACCGGGCGCGGCCAGCTGGTCGACCTCGCCCTGCTCGACAACGCGGTGTCGATCCTGCACCCGCACGCGGGCACGTGGTTCGCCACGGGCGAGGCCCCGGTGCGCACCGGGGTGGCGCACCCGACCATCTGTCCGTACGAGACCTTCAGCTGCTCGGACGGACCGTTCTTCATCGGCGCCGGAAACGATCGTCAGTTCCGGGCGCTGGCGGAGGCGGTGGACGCGCCCGCGCTGGTCGACGACCCCCGCTTCCTCACGAATTCGGACCGACTGCGCCACTCCGAGGAGCTGCGCGCGATCCTCGGTGGTCTCGTCGCAGGGCTCCGTCGGGACGACCTGACGGATCGACTCCGCGCGGTCGGGGTGCCCTCCGGGGCGGTGAACGACGTGGGTGAGGCGTTGTCCATGCCCCAGGTGCTGCATCGCGAGATGGTCGTCGAGCGCGACGGATACCGCAGTGTCGGCATCCCGATCAAGCTGTCCGACACCCCGGGATCCGTGCGGTTCGGGCCCCGCCCCCACGGCGCGGACACCGAGTCCGTGCTGGCGGAACTGGGACTCGATCGGGCGGCGCACTCCGAGCCCGACGGCCGCTGACCGGCGGGACACAATCTCGGTACGCTGGTGAAGTAGTACCGAGAAAGGTCGATCCGTGGAATTCCTCCTCATCGCCGCAGTGATCGCCGTTGCTGTCGCCGTGGTCTCCCGCAGTCAGAACAAGGGCCAGACCCAACTGGAAATGCAGCACAACCGCCATATCGAGGACTACCGCGCCGAGGCCGCGCGCTGGGTCGAACGGCTCGGCGGTCAGGTGTTCAACCTCGACGGCACCGACGAGGCGTCCAAGCAGGCGATGGCAGACGCCTCCGAGCGCTACACCGCGGCCGTGACGGAGCTGGAGAACGCGCGCACACCGGTCCAGACGGAGCTCGCGAAGGACACCGCCCTCGAGGGTCTGTACTACGTGCGGGCCGCGCGTTCGGCGATGGGCCTGGATCCCGGTCCGGAGCTGCCCAAGACCGACGGGCAGGAGCGCGCCGGCCGGGTGACCGAGGACCGGACCGTCGAGGTCGACGGCCGCACGATGACCGCGGCGACCGAGCCGAGCGACAAGACCCCGCACTACTACCCGGGCGGTGTGGTGGCCGGCCGGCCGGTGCCCGCCGGCTGGTACTCGGAGCCGTGGTGGGCCTCGGCCCTGGCCACGGGTATGTGGATGATGGGCTCGATGATGATGTTCAACATGATGTTCGCCGGG
>NZ_JAALEE010000108.1:0-3342 GCF_014145265.1 Dietzia sp. CW19
CGCCGCCACCCGACACGCCGCCACCCGACACTGCAACCCCCACTTCGTGGGCCGTCCGATCCCACCCTCAAGGAGCACCGAGATGACCACCACCGATCTCGATTCCACCCCACTGGACCCCGCCCTGTCCCACACCCGTGGGGACGCCGACGTCCCGCTGCTCACGCAGACGATCGCCGACAACCTGGCCGCCACGGTCGAGCGCTTCGGCGACCGCGACGCCCTCGTCGACGTGCAGGCCGGACGCCGGTGGACCTACACGGAGTTCCACGCCGACGTCCGTCGCCTGGCCTCGGGCCTGCTCCGGCTCGGGATCCGGACCGGCGACCGCGTGGGGATCTGGTCCCCCAACCGCTGGGAGTGGGTGATGATCCAGTACGCCACCGCCGAGATCGGGGCGGTGCTGGTCAACATCAACCCCTCCTACCGCGTCCACGAGCTGGAGTACGTGCTCAAGCAGGCCGGGATCAAGGCCGTGGTCGCGGCGCCCCAGTTCAAGGACTCGGACTACACCGGCATGCTCTCGCAGGTCCAGCCGAGCTGCCCGGACCTCGAGGTCGTCGTGCTGTTCGGCGACGAGGAGTGGGAGTCGATGATGTCGGGGCCCACCGACGCGGAGGAGCTGGCCGGGATACGCGCCGGTCTCGGCGCCGGCGACCCCATCAACATCCAGTACACGTCGGGCACGACCGGGTTCCCCAAGGGCGCCACCCTCTCGCACACCAACATCCTCAACAACGGGTTCTTCGTGGGCGAGACGATCAACTACTCGGAGGTGGACCGGGTGTGCATCCCGGTGCCCTTCTACCACTGCTTCGGCATGGTGATGGGCAACCTCGCGTGCACCACCCACGGGTCGTGCATGGTGATTCCCGCGCCCGCGTTCGACCCCGCCGCCTCGCTGCGGGCGGTGGCGCAGGAGAAGTGCACGAGTCTGTACGGCGTGCCGACGATGTTCATCGCCGAGCTCGCGCTCGAGGACTTCGACTCCTACGACCTGTCGTCCCTGCGGACCGGGATCATGGCGGGGTCGCCGTGCCCGGAGGCGACCATGCGTCAGGTGATCGACCAGATGAACATGGAGGAGGTCTCGATCTGTTACGGCATGACCGAGACCTCCCCGGTGTCCACCCAGACCCGGGCCGACGACTCGTTGGACCGCCGCGTCTCCACCGTGGGGCGGGTCGGCCAGCACCTGGAGATCAAGATCGTCGACCCGGAGTCGGGTGAGACCCTGCCGCGCGGCGAGGCGGGGGAGTTCTGTACCAAGGGGTACAGCGTGATGATCGGGTACTGGAACGAGCCGGAGAAGACCGCGGAGGCCCTCGACGCCGACGGGTGGATGCACACCGGGGACATCGGGGAGATGGACTCCGACGGTTACGTCAAGATCACCGGCCGGATCAAGGACATGGTGATCCGCGGCGGCGAGAACATCTATCCGCGCGAGGTCGAGGAGTTCCTCTACACGCACCCCGACATCCTCGACGCCCAGGTGATCGGGGTGCCGGATCCCAAGTACGGCGAGGAGCTCATGGCGTGGGTCCGGCTCAAGCCCGGGCGCGACGACCTCACGGCCGACGAGGTCCGCGATTTCGCCACCGGCAAGCTCGCGCGCCACAAGATCCCGAAGTACGTCCACGTGGTGGACGAGTTCCCCATGACGGTCACAGGCAAGGTCCGCAAGGTCGACATGCGCAAGACGGCGATCGAGATCCTCGGCATCGCCTGACGGCCCACACACCCAAGGAGGACGTGTATGTCCAGCAAGATCATGACAGCGGCGGAGGCCGTCGCGGACATCCCGGACGGGGCGTCGATCGCCGCCGGCGGATTCGGGCTGTGCGGGATCCCCCAGGTCGTCATCGAGGCCCTCGCGTCCCGCGACGTCGGCGACTTCGAGGTCTTCTCCAACAACGCCGGGGTCGACGGCAAGGGCCTCGGCATGCTCCTGGAGACCGGGAAGCTCCGGCGCATCGTCTCGTCGTACGTGGGCGAGAACAAGGAGTTCGCCCGCCAGTACCTGTCCGGTGAGCTCGAGGTCGAGTTGACGCCGCAGGGCACCCTCGCCGAGCGGATGCGCGCGGGCGGCTCCGGGATCGGGGCGTTCTACACGCGGACCGGCGTGGGCACCTACGTGGCCGACGGCGGGATGCCGTGGAAGTACGACTCCGAGGGCGGCGTCGCGGTGGCCTCGCCGCCCAAGGAGACCCGGGAGATCCGGGGCGAGACCTACGTGCTCGAGCAGGCCATCGAGGCCGACTTCTCGCTGGTGCGGGCTGCGGTCGCGGACCGCAGCGGCAACCTGCGGTTCAACCTCACCGCACGCAACTTCTCACCGTTGGCCGCCATGGCCGGCCGGGTGTGCATCGTCGAGGCGGAGAAGATCGTCGAGGTCGGCGAGCTGGCCCCCGACGACATCCACCTGCCCGGCATCTTCGTGCACCGCCTGGTGGAGCTCACCGCGCAGCAGGTGGAGCAGACCAAGTGGATCGAGAAGACCACCACCAACCCGCCCTCGGAAGGACAGCGCTGATGAGCAGGATCGGACGCGACCGCAAGGCGATGGCCGCCCGCGCGGCCCTCGAACTGTCGGACGGCCAGTACGTGAACCTCGGTATCGGGCTCCCGACGCTGGTGCCCAACTACGTCCCCGAGGACGTCAACGTCACCCTGCAGTCGGAGAACGGACTGCTCGGGATCGGCCCCTACCCACACCCGGACGACGTCGACCCGGACCTGATCAACGCCGGCAAGGAGACCGTCACCACGCTCCCCGGCTCGTCGATCTTCGACTCCGCGATGAGCTTCGGGATGATCCGCTCGGGCAAGATCGACGTGGCGATCCTGGGGGCGATGGAGGTCAACCCGGCCGGTGACATCGCCAACTGGATGGTGCCCGGCGCGATGGTCAAGGGCATGGGCGGCGCGATGGACCTCGTGGTGGGGGCCCGCCGCATCGTCGTGGTGATGGACCAGGTGGCCAAGGACGGCTCGTCCAAGATCGTCTCCGAGATCTCGCTGCCGCTCACGGGCCTGGGCTGCGTGGACCGGATCATCACGGAACTCGGGGTGTTCGACCGCGACGCAGACGGGCTGACCCTGGTGGAGATCGTCGACGGGGTGACCCTCGAGCAGGTCGCCGCCGCCACGGGAGCCCCGTACCGGGTGAGCGCGGACCTGGCGTGATCGAGGTGCTGGCGTGATCGAGGTGCTGCGGTAATCGCGCCACCGCCCGCCGGCGCCGCCGGACTCTGGACCACACCGGTCCGGGGTCGGGCGGCGCTCTCGGCGTTGGCCTGGGTGCTGGGGTATGTGGTCGGCCTCGTCGTCGTCGTCGTC
>NZ_JAALEE010000109.1:0-1369 GCF_014145265.1 Dietzia sp. CW19
CGAACCGCCTCGACCCGGCCCCCGTCCCACAACGGTGCGGCGGCGCCGCGAGCGACCAGCCGGCATCCATCGGTCGTCTCCTCCACCACGAGCGCCCACCCGAGGCGCAGCGCCGCGGGCAACTCGTCGGCGAGCATCTGGTCAGCGCCGGCCCCCGCCCCTGCCACCGCGTCGATGAGCTCGAGCTCGCGGTGCGCGTCGAGGATCCCGCCGAACGGCCGCAGGGAATCCACCATGACCCCGTCGAGTTGCTCGGCCGCGGTGATCAGGGTGTCGGGGAAGGTCCCGTTGGGGACGTTCACCACGATGTCGTCGACGGCCACCCCGTCGAACCGGTCCACCACGTCGAGGCTGATGATGTCCGCGCCGGCGGTTCCCAGGGCGACCGCGAGGGAGCCGAGGCTGCCCGGTCGATCGGGGAGCAGGACGCGGAGCAGATATGACATGGCGCCCATTGTGCCGCACTCTGACGGCCTGACTAGGCTGGGCCGGTACCGACACGCCACGCCGAAGGGACTACACACGTGACCTCGATCTCACGCGGGGACGTCGCGCATCTGGCCAGGCTCTCCCGCCTGGAACTGAGCGACCCCGAGCTGGATTCGTTCGCGAGACAGCTCACCGACATCCTCGACCACGTGCAGGCCGTGTCCGAGGTCGCAGCGGACGACGTCCCGGCGATGAGCCATCCCACCGCGATCTCCAACGTGTACCGCGACGACGTGGTCACCCCCGGTCTGACCCCGGAGCAGGCGCTCGACCAGGCCCCGGCCGCGGACCAGCAGCGCTTCGAGGTCCCGCAGATCCTGGGGGAGGAGGCATGAGTTCACTCACCACCGCCTCCGCGGCCGAGCTGGCCGGCCGGATCGCCGCGCGGGAGGTGTCCTCGGAGGAGGTCACCCGGGCACACCTCGACCGGATCTCGGAGGTCGACGGAGAGATCAACGCCTTCCTGCACGTGGGAGCCGACGAGGCGCTCGACGCCGCGCGTACCGTCGACGCCCGTCTCGCAGCCGGTGAGGAGCTCGGACCGCTGGCGGGGGTCCCTGTCGCCCTCAAGGACGTGTTCACCACCACCGACGCACCCACCACGTGCGGGTCGAGGATGCTCGAGGGCTACCGCTCCCCGTACGACGCCACGGTCACCGCGAGGCTGCGGGAGGCGGGGATCCCGATCCTGGGCAAGACGAACATGGACGAGTTCGCCATGGGGTCGTCCACCGAGAACTCGGCGTACGGCCCCACCCGCAACCCGTGGGACCCCAGCCGCACCCCGGGCGGGTCCGGCGGTGGCTCGGCCGCCGCCCTGGCGTCCCACCAGGCCCCGATCGCCATCGGCACCGACACCGGCGGGTCCATCCGCCAGCCA
>NZ_JAALEE010000109.1:1620-7669 GCF_014145265.1 Dietzia sp. CW19
CGCGAGGGTGCCAGGGGAGATCTGTCCGGTGTGCGCGTGGGCGTCGTCTCCGAGTTCGCCGGAGAGGGGTACCAGTCGGGGGTCGAGGCGTCGTTCCGTGCCTCCGTGGACACCCTGCGGGACCTGGGTGCGGAGGTGGTCGAGGTCGCGTGCCCGAACTTCCGCTATGCGCTGCCCGCCTACTACCTGATCCTCCCGTCCGAGGTCTCCAGCAACCTGGCCCGGTTCGACGCCATGCGCTACGGCCTGCGGGTCGGCGACGGGTCGGCCGACCAGGTCATGGCGGCGAGCCGCGAAGCCGGGTTCGGTCCCGAGGTCAAACGCCGCATCATGCTAGGCACCTACGCCCTCTCGGCCGGTTACTACGACGCCTTCTACGGTCAGGCACAGAAGGTGCGCACGCTCATCGCGCGCGACTTCGACGCCGCGTACGAGAAGGTGGACGTCCTGGTCTCGCCCACCACCCCGACGACCGCGTTCCCGCTGGGGGCCAAGGTCGAGGACCCGGTGGCCATGTACCAGTTCGACCTCTGCACCCTCCCGCTCAACCTCGCCGGGCACTGCGGCATGTCCGTGCCGTCGGGTCTCGTCGACGGGCTCCCGGCCGGCCTGCAGATCATGGCCCCGGCGCTGGCCGACGACCGCCTGTACCGGGTGGGTGCCGCCTTCGAGGCGGCGAGAGGCCCGATCGCGTGACCACGGTCCCCGAGAGGGACGCATGGAAGGCCCTGGCGGCGCTCGTCATCGGGTTCTTCATGATCCTGGTGGATCAGACGATCGTCGCGGTCGCCACCGACGCCTTCGTCACACAACTCGGCGCGTCGACCAACCAGGTGATCTGGGTGACCAGCGCCTACCTGCTGGCCTACGTCGTACCGCTGCTGTTCACCGGTCGACTGGGCGACCAGATCGGACCCCGCGCGGTCGCGATCGCCGGGCTGGTCCTGTTCACGGGTGCCTCGCTGTGGTGTGGACTCGCGGGCAGTATCGAGACGCTCATCGTCGCGCGGGTGTTCCAGGGGTTCGGTGCCGCGCTGCTCACCCCCCAGTCGCTCAGCGTGATCACCAGGGTCTTCGCCCCTCGGCGTCGCGGGGCGGCCATGGGGGCCTGGGGCGCGGTCGCGGGGATCGCCTCGGTCGTCGGACCAGTCTTGGGCGGGGTCCTCATCGACGCGTTCGACTGGCGCGCGATCTTCTTCGTCAACATCCCCTTCGGCGTCCTGGCCGTCGTCCTCGTCTGGAGGTGGGTCCCCGGTCTCGAGACCCGCTCGCACTCCTACGACGTCCCGGGCATCGTGCTGTCGGCCCTGGGCATGTTCCTCCTGGTCTACGGCATCCAGCAGGGCGAGTCCCACGGGTGGGGAGGGACCACCCTCGCTCTCATCGTCGCGGGGACCGCGGGCCTGGCGGCGTTCGTCTGGTGGCAGTCGCGCGTGCGCACGGAACCACTGGTTCCTCTACGTCTGTTCCGGGACCGGAACTTCTCGATCGGCACGTTCGGCGTCTCGACCATCGGCTTCGTCACCGCCGGCACCATGGTCCCGCTGATGTTCTACCTCCAGGGAGTCAAGGACCTCAGTCCCACGCGCGCCGGTCTGATGCTGCTGCCGATGGCGTTGATCGCGGGCGTCCTCGCCCCGGTCGTCGGGCGGTGGGCGGACAGGATCGACCCGCGGTTGTTCACGGGGATCGGGTACTTCTCGTACGCGATCTCCCTGTTCTGGCTGGCTCTGGTCATGGACTCGCAGACCTCGATCCCCGTGCTGCTCGGACCGATCGCGCTGATGGGGGTGGCCAACGGGTGTGTCTGGGCGCCCACGTCGTCCACCGCGATGCGGCGCCTCGAGCTCGCCTCCGCCGGAGCCGGCTCGGGGGTCTACAACACCACCCGCCAGGTGGGCGCGGTCCTGGGATCCGCGGCGATCGGTGCGTTGATGCAAGCGCGGTTGGTCGTCCACGGCGACGTCGGACAGGCTGTGGCGGACGCCATGTACCTCCCCGCCGTGGTGGTCCTGCTCGGAGGGGTGGCGACGATGGCGTTTCGTACCGGTGAACAGTCGCCGGGGCCGGGCGCGGTGGACCGGCCACGGCCCTAGACTGCGGGAGAACCGAGAGGAGTCCGACGTGCGTATTGGCGTGCTGACCGCAGGCGGGGACTGCCCCGGCCTCAACGCGGTGATCCGTGCCCTGGTGCGGACCGCCCATTCCGAGTACGACTCGCCGGTCCTGGGCTTCCAGGACGGGTGGTCCGGGTTGGTCCACGATCGTGCGGTGCCCCTGTTCGACGACGAGGGGATCGACCGCATCCTGCTGCGCGGGGGCACGATCCTCGGAACGGGCCGGCTCAACCCGGACATCCTCACCGGGAGCCTGCCGGAGATCCGACGGACCCTGCAGCGTCACTCCCTCGACGCGCTGGTGGCCATCGGTGGCGACGGGACGCTGAAGGCGGCGCGGTGGCTCACGGAGAACGGCGTCCCGGTGGTGGGCGTGCCCAAGACCATCGACAACGACGTGGCGGGAACCGACTACACATTCGGGTTCGACACCGCGGTCTCGATCGCCTCCGACGCGATCGACCGCCTGCACACCACCGCGGAGTCCCACGAGCGGGTCATGCTCGTCGAGGTGATGGGGAGGCATGCCGGGTGGATCGCCCTCCACGCCGGGCTCGCGTCCGGCGCGCACATGATCGTCATCCCCGAGGTGCCGTTCGACATCGACTACGTGTGCAAGGTGATGAAGCGCCGCTTCCAGATGGGGGAGGCGTACGGCATCTGCGTGGTGGCGGAGGGCGCCACACCCGTCGAGGGTTCGGGGATGACGTTGCGGCAGGGCGGGACCGACCAGTTCGGGCACGAGGTGTTCACCGGAGTCGCGGACCAGATGGCCTCGGCGATCGCCTCGCGGATGAACCGCGACGTCCGCACCACGGTCCTGGGGCACATCCAGCGCGGGGGAACCCCCACGGCGTACGACCGTGTCCTGGCCACCCGTTTCGGTGTCCACGCCGCGCATGCGGTGCACCGGGGGGACTTCGGTCAGGTGGTGGCCCTGCGCGGGGAGTCCATCGAGATGGTGCCGGTCGCCGAGGCCGTCGCCGTGCTCAAGACCGTTCCGGAGGACCGCTACCGCGAGGCCGCCTGCCTCTTCGGCTAGATTGTTCCGCATGGAGTTCACCGAGGTCGTGTCACGTTTCGATCCCGTCATGGGCATGGAGGTGCACGTCGAGTTGCACACCGCCACCAAGATGTTCTGCGGGTGCCCGACGGCGTTCGGAGCGGACCCCAACACGCAGGTGTGTCCGGTGTGCATCGGTCTACCGGGGGCGCTGCCGGTGGTCAACGGGCAGGCCGTCGAGTGGGCGATCAAGATCGGGCTGGCCCTCGGCTGTTCGATCGCGCCGTACAGCCGCTTCGCGAGGAAGAACTACTTCTACCCGGACCAGCCGAAGAACTATCAGATCTCGCAGTATGACGAGCCGATCGCCCACGACGGTTTCCTCGACGTTCAGCTCGAGGACGGCACCACCTGGCGCGTCGAGGTCGAGCGGGCGCACATGGAGGAGGACACCGGCAAGTCCACCCACGTCGGCTCGGCCACCGGTCGGATCCACGGGGCCACGCATTCGCTGCTCGACTTCAACCGTGCCGGCGTTCCGCTGATCGAGATCGTCTCCAAACCGATCGTCGGCGCCGGGGAGCGTGCCCCCGAGATCGCCCGCGCGTACGTCTCCGCTCTGCGCGATCTGCTCCGGAGTCTCGACGTCTCCGACGTCCGCATGGACCAGGGGTCGATGCGGTGCGACGCCAACGTCTCACTGATGCCCAAGGGCGCCACCGAGTTCGGGACCCGGACGGAGACCAAGAACGTCAACTCCCTGCGCAGCGTCGAGGTCGCCGTGCGTCACGAGATGTGCCGCCAGGCGGACGTCCTGACCTCAGGTGGGGAGGTCGTGCTGGAGACGCGGCACTTCCACGAGTCCGACGGGACCACCACGGCGGGCAGGCCCAAGGAGTCCGCCGAGGACTACCGGTACTTCCCCGAGCCCGACCTCGCACCGGTCGAGCCGCTGGACGAGCTCATCGAGAAGATCCGTGCCGAGTTGCCCGAGCTGCCGTGGCTGCGCCGCGCACGGGTGCAGGCCGACTGGGGTGTCTCGGACGAGGAGATGCGCGACCTGGTCAACGCCGGAGCGTTGGACCTGATCCTCGCCACCGTCGACGCCGGCGCGCCCCCCACCGAGGCCCGGTCGTGGTGGGTGGCCTACCTCTCGCAGCAGGCCAACAAGCGCGGCGTGGGCCTGCCGGAGCTGGAGATCACCCCCGCCCAGGTGGCGCGGGTCATCGAGCTCGTGGCGGAGGGGACGCTCACCAACAAGCTCGCCCGGCAGGTCGTGGACGCGGTCCTCGACGGTGAGGGTGAGCCGGACCGGGTCGTGGCCGACAAGGGCCTCGAGGTGGTCCGTGACGACTCCGCCCTGCAGAAGGCGGTCGACGACGCCCTCGCCGCGCAGCCGGACATCGCGGAGAAGATCCGCTCCGGAAAGGTCCAGGCCGCCGGCGCGATCGTCGGAGCGGTCATGAAGGCCACCCGCGGGCAGGCCGACCCGGCCAGGGTCAAGGAGCTCGTGATCGCCGCCTGCGGGTGACAGCCCCGGGGGTCCTTGCGAGCCCGGGACGGGGTGTGTTCTTCTGGTGCGCAGGTGCCGAGAGGCACTGTGGGGACGGAAGCGGGTGACGTGGTGGCCGAGCGGGAGTGGAGCACGGGACCGGTGGTCATCACCGGCGCCTCCGGCCAGGTCGGCACCGCGCTTCGGGCGCGACTGGCCGGGCTGCCGAACGAGGTCCGCGCGCTGAGACGAGGCGACGACGTGGCCACGGCGTCGGTCGGAGCGTCCGCGGTGGTGCATCTGGCCGGGGCCCTGTTCCCGAGGCGGCCCGACACCTACCAGTCGGCGAATCTCGACACGGTGCGCGCCACGGTGACCGCACTGAAGGACTCAGGGGTGCGCCGCGTCGTCTTCCTGTCGTACCTGGGGGCGGATGAGACCTCGACCAACCCGTACCTGCGGTACAAGGCCCACGCAGAAGGACTCATCCGCGCGAGTGGGATTCCCGCGGTCGTCTTCCGCGCCGCGCACATCTTCGGCACCCCCGACGCACCCGGGCCCACCGTCACGGAGATGCTCTCCTCGGGGGACGGCCCGTCACCGTCCTCGGGCCGGGGACCCAACGCTATGACTGGATCGCTCGCGATGATGTCGCCGAGGCCCTGCTCCACGCGGCGCTGGACCACGCCACCCCGACCGGTATCTTCGAGCTCGCCGGACCGCAGTCCCTCTCCGTGGACGAGTTCGTCACTCGGGTGAACGGCGCGGACGTGCGGATCCGGCATCTGCCGGCCACCCTCGCACGTCTCCTCGGACGCGTCCTCCCGACGCTCCCGAGCCCCCTGGTCGACGTGATGCTCCGTGACTTCTCTCGTCTCCCGGCGCCGGGGAGACCGCGGCACTGTTCGGCGCCACCCTCCATCGCCTCGACGAGATGTGGCCCGCCGGGTGAGGTGCCCCACCAGACCGCGAGTCAGGTCCGGGCGTCGCCGCCTCCGCCACCGGTCCGGGGCAGGATGACGGCGCGATCGTCGGTGGGGACAGGGGAGCCACCACGCTTGTTGGTCGTCCCTCCGAGCAACACCCCGTCACCGACCGCCGCCAGACCGGTGATCCGTCCGTAGCGCCCCTCGGCCAGGGCCTCGGGCTGGCCCCGTGCCGCCCCACCCGCGAGGGGGAGTGCGTCGGCGCGTTCGCCGTCCGGCAACGCGAGTGCCAGTGAGTCCTCGGCCGCGGCGCACCCTCCCGCCGATCGCTGATCGGGCCAGGTCCAGATGATGCGGTCGGCGCTCCGGATCACCGCGCCGCGGTCGGTGACGGCGGACAGGTAGAGATCGGACCCGTGGGTGCACAGCCCGCTGACCCTGCCCAGGTCGCGGGCGACGACCTCCGGGTCGTCTGCCGTTCCGATCCCCCTGAACCCGGGGAACCGCAGGA
>NZ_JAALEE010000110.1:0-30741 GCF_014145265.1 Dietzia sp. CW19
CACCGAGCGTTCGCGGCCCGGCCGGCGGCGCGCGAGCGACCACCAGAGCAGGCGGCGGCCGTCGCGATCGCACAGACCCCGGTGGGCCAGGCGCCGGTAGACCTCGTCCCGCACGGCGATGTCCAGCAGGACGCGTCCGATCCCGGCCAACTCGTCGTCGTCGAGTTCCTCCCCGTCCTCCAGGCGGCGTTCCGCGTCCTCGTGCGCCCTCACCGCGCGGTCCACCTCGAGGGCCCCCTCCAGCCGTGCGGGTCCCCGACCGTGCGGATCGTCGTCACACGCCCCGTGGTCCCGCACCTGGTACAGCCGCTCGATCTCTGCCCGCGAACCGGCCCGGACCCGCCCGTCGAACGCGTGGACCGCGGCGATCTCCGTCGAGTCCGGGTCGACCTGCGTTCCCCGGACCATCCCGAACAGATCGACCCACGGCGAGCCGTGTGCGAACTCGCCCACCCCGTAGGCGCCGACGACCTGCGTCCCGGCCAGCCCCAACCAGTACTCGAACGCCGCGGCGGCGTCCTCCGCGCGGAGACCGGCGGAGTGCCCGTCCGCACAGTCCTCGTGAACCACCACCAGGTGGACGTCGGTCACCCCCTCCCTCGAGCAGAACCGGGCCAGCCCACGAGCCGGACCGTCGTCGGCCACGACCGGTGACGGCTCACCCTCCCCGGAGCGGCAGTCCTCCGCACCGCCCCACCCGTCCGCACCGCCCCGCCCGTCCTCACCGTCCCGTCCGTCCGCACCGTCCCGTCCGTCTCCTTCCCCGGGTGGCGATCCGGGACCTCCGAGCAGGCCGTCGACATCCATCCTGACGACCGGCCCGGCGTGACCGTCCGCGGTCCGCCCGCATATCACCACCACCGATCCGGGCCCCGGCGGGAACCCCAACATCGACGGGATGGACGCGATGAGCTCCTCCGGAGAGGAGATCACCACCGTCCGAGGGTCGTCCACACCGTCGTCACCGATCCGTCCGTTCGCGGTCATCGTCGTCCACCTGTCTCGTCGTCTCGCGGCCGCTCCCCGGCCGAGGGCGGCCCGCGGGTGCCGGTGCACCGGATCAACTTTCTGACACTCCACCTGCGGTGTCCCGGAGGAAATCCGCGGGGGGCGACCCGCTGTGGAGCCCGCGGCACGGTGGGGAATCAACTGCGGCCCGCCGTCGTTGGCAAAGAGGAGAAACCCCGTCCCGGTGGGACGATCAGTTCGGACCGGACCGGACGGCTCGGGGTGTTGCGACGAGAGGAGTCGACATGGCCAGGCACAGCGATCTGTACCGACTGATCGAGCCCGTCCCCGATCTGCGATCGGAATCCGGACAGGGTCCGGTGCTCGTGCATGCGTTGGAGGGTTTCTCCGACGCCGGCCAGGCGATCCAGGGCGTCACGGAACACCTCAAGGAGAGCCTGGACTCCCAGTTGATCGTGGAGTTCGACGCGGATGAGCTGGTGGACTACCGCTCGCGTCGACCGCAGGTGCGGTACTCCTTCGACCACTTCGCCGGATACTCGGAGCCGACCATCCAGATGCACGCGGTCAAGGACGCAGGCGGGACCTTCTTCCTGCTGCTCTCCGGCCTGGAGCCGGACCTGAGGTGGGACGGGTTCACCGAATCCGTGATCGACCTCGCCGGGTCGTTCGGGGCCCGGATGTCGGTCGGTCTCGGCGCCATCCCCCTCGGGGTACCGCACACCCGCCCGACCCAGTCGAGTGCACACGCCAGCGACGTCGACCTCATCCGTGGCTTCACCGCGTGGCCCGGGGAGTTCTCCGTCCCGGGGAACGTGAGCGCGCTGCTGGAGCTCCGGATGGCCGAGCACGGCATCCCGTCCGCGGGCTTCACCGTCCACGTACCCCAGTACCTGTCCCAGACCGCCTACCCCGCGGCGGTCCTCAACCTCGTCGGCAACATCGCCCAGATCTCCCAGCTGGAGCTGCCGTCCGGTGAGCTCGAGACCGCCGCCCGGGACTTCACCGCACAGGTGACCGCCCAGATCGCCGACAGCCCGGAGATCCGGACCGCCGTGGAGCTGATGGAGAAGCAGTACGACGAGTTCATGGAGTCCCGCCACGGCTCCGACTCGCTCAACCCCGGCGGCACACCGCTGCCCTCCGGCGACGAGATCGGTGCCGAGTTCGAGCGGTTCCTCGCGGAGCAGACCGGCGACGACGAGCCCCGCGCCCGCTAGCACGGACGGACGGTCGCGGCCGGGCGACTAGGCTCGGTAGGGTGCAACTGCCCGAACTCCTCGCCGACCTCGACGACGTCCCCTCCGACCTCCTGGAGGAGGCGGTATTCGACGCCTTCGTGGCGTGGGCCGCCGACCAGGGCCTGACGCTCTATCCGGCGCAGGAGGAGGCGGTCCTCGAGGTGGCGGCGGGTAGCCATGTCGTCCTGGCCACGCCGACGGGGTCGGGCAAGTCGCTGGTCGCCCTGGGGGCGCACTTCTCCGCCATGGCCCGCGGGGTGCGGAGCTACTACACCGCGCCGATCAAGGCGCTCGTCAGCGAGAAGTTCTTCGCTCTGTGCGCGGTGTTCGGCGCCGAGAACGTCGGGATGCTCACCGGTGACGCCGCGGTCAACGCCGACGCACCGATCATCTGTGCCACCGCCGAGATCGTGGCCAACATCGCCCTCCGGGAGGGCGCCGCCGCGGACATCGGTCAGGTGGTGATGGACGAGTTCCACTACTACTCCGAGCCCGATCGGGGCTGGGCCTGGCAGGTCCCGCTCATCGAACTCCCCGACACGCAGTTCCTGCTGATGTCGGCGACGCTCGGCGACGTGGACTGGCTGATCGAGGATCTCCGTACCCGGACCGGACGGGAGTGCGCGCTGGTCGGGGGCACCGAGCGACCTGTCCCCCTGACGTTCGACTACGCACTGCGCAGTATCCACGAGTCGGTCGAACTCCTGCTCCGGGATGACAAGGCACCCGTCTACATCGTCCACTTCACCCAGGCCTCGGCCCTGGAACAGGCCCAGGCGCTGACCTCGGTGGCGGTGGCCACCAAGGAGCGCAAGGCCGCCATCGCCGAGGAGATCGGCGGATTCCGGTTCACGACCGCGTTCGGCCGGAACCTGCGCAAGCTGCTCATGCACGGAATCGGGGTCCACCACGCCGGCATGCTCCCGAAGTACCGCCGCCTCGTGGAACGGCTCGCCCAGGACGGGTTGCTCACCGTCATCTGTGGGACCGACACCCTCGGCGTCGGTATCAATGTCCCCATCCGGACCGTTCTGTTCACGGGGCTCACCAAGTTCGACGGACGCCGGCAACGTGTCCTCAAGGCCCGGGAGTTCCACCAGATCGCCGGCCGTGCGGGCCGAGCGGGGTTCGATACCGAGGGTCTGGTGGTGGTGCTGGCTCCCGAGCACGAGGTCGAGAACGCCAAGGCCGCGGCCAAGTCGGCCGCCAACCCCAAGAAGAAGGGCAAGTCGGCCAAGAAGAAGCCGCCGGAGGGGTTCGTCAACTGGTCCCGCTCGACGTTCGACAAACTCGTCGGCGCCCAGCCCGAGCAGCTCACCAGCCGCTTCGAGGTCAACAACGCGATGCTGCTCAACGTGATCTCGCGTCCGGGGAGCTGCTACGCCCACATGCGGCACCTCCTGCTGTCCTCGCACGAGACCCGGGCCCGGATCCGGCAGCACGTGCTGCGCTCGATCGAACTCTTCCGCGGGCTCGAGACCGCCGGCATCGTCGAGAGGATGGCGGAGCCGGACGACGACGGACGGCACGTCCGTCTGACGGTGGACCTCCAACGGGACTTCGCGCTCAACCAGCCCCTCGCCCCGTTCGCGATCGCCGCGATGGAGGTCCTCGACCCCGACTCCCCCACCCCGGTCCTGGATCTGGTCTCGGTGATCGAGTCCGTTCTCGACGACCCGCGCCCGATCCTCTACGCACAGCAGCGGGCCGCCCGCGGCGAGGCGATCGGGGCGCTCAAGGCAGAGGGGGTGGAGTACTCGGAACGGATGGAGCTGGTCGAGGACATCTCGTGGCCCACACCCCTCGGCGACCTCATCGCGGACGCCTACGACGCCTACCGGGCCGGGCACCCGTGGGTGGCGGGGGTCGAGCCCTCCCCGAAGTCGGTCGTCCGCGAGATGGTCGAGCGGGGGATGACCTTCTCCGATCTGGTCTCCGCGTACGGACTCAGCCGGTCGGAGGGTTCCGTCCTGCGCTACCTCACCGACGCCTACCGTGCGCTGCGGCAGACCGTTCCGGCCGACCTGCGGACCGACGAGTTCGACGACCTGGTCGAATGGCTCGGGGAACTCGTCCGCCAGGTCGACTCGAGCCTGCTGGACGAGTGGGAACTGCTCACCGACCCCGAGGTCTCCCCGGACCAGGTGGCCGAGCTCGCCTTCGGTCAGTCGAGCGGCACCACCCGGCCCGTCACCGCCAACTCGCGGGCGTTCCGGGTGATGGTCCGCAACGCGATGTTCCGCCGCGTGGAGCTCCTGTCGCGAGACGACATCGACACCTTGGTGCAACTCGACGCCGACGTCCCGCTCCATCCCGACTGGGACACCGAGATCGATGCGTACTGGGACGAGTACGACGCGATCGGAACCGGGCCCGCGGCGCGCGGACCCGCCCTCTTCTCCGTCACCGAATCGGGCGACGGGGTGGAGCCGGGGACCTGGAGGGTCCGGCAGGTGCTCGACGATCCGGAGAACGACCACGGCTGGGCCGTCGAGGGTGTCGTGGACCTCGGCGCCAGCGACGAGGCGGGCGAGGTCCGGTTCGCGTCGCTGACCCTCGCGGGGTGACGCAGCGGGGAGGCTGAACCGGGCCGCGGTTCCGGTGTCCGTACGATGACCGACGAACACCGATCCGACCCCTGGAGGACATCTGTGACCCCCCGCATCCTGTACAAGAGGCTCGCGCTCGCGGAGGTGATCACGTGGACGCTGCTGATCCTGGGCATGGTCGGCAAGTACGGGTTCGGTCTCGACTGGGCCACCACGGTCGGTGGCAGCATCCACGGTTTCGTGTTCCTGTGCTACACCGTGGCGACGATCGCGGTCTGGACGGACAAGCGCTGGTCGGCGGGGACCGGCCTGATGGGCCTGGCGTCCGCGGTCATCCCCTACGCCACCGTGCCGTTCGAGAGGTCCGTCGAGCGCCGCGGGCTGCTTGAGGGACACTGGCGGCTCGGGCCCGGAGGCGAACAGTCGCGCACCCTCGCCGAGCGCACGCTGGCCTTCGCGCTCCGGTCCCCGGTCGTCGCGCTGGTGGTGACCCTCATCGTGGTGGCCGTGGTCTTCTCGCTCCTCCTGGTGGCGGGCAAGCCCACCGAGTGGTTCTCGTGACCCTAGCCCGTGAGCCGGGACGCCGGGAGCTGAACAAGGCGGACAAGCAACGCCGGATACTGGCCGCCGCCCGCGACCTGTTCTTCCGCAACGGGTACTCGTCGGTCACCACCCAGGAGGTGGCCGATCAGGCGGAGGTCGGCACCGGGACACTGTTCAGGTACGCCCAGTCGAAGGGCGAGCTCCTGTGCATGGTGGCCAACGAGGAGTTCCGCGCCATGGTCGAGACCGTCCCGGATACCGGGGACCCCGTCGAGGATCTGGTCACACTGTGCGACCCCCTGTTCTCCGCCCTCGAGAACCAGCCGGAGAACATCGTCGCCTACCACCGCGAGACGGTCTTCGGGGAACCCGGCCCGCACCGGGCGGAGGCGCAGCGCATCCTCGGGGAACTCCGGGGCATCATCGGACTCGTGCTCGCCCGGCACTCCCCGCGGGCACCGGAGGCGGAGGACCTCGACGGTCCCGCCCAGACCGTCTTCGACGTCCTGTACATGAGCATCGTCCGTTCGGGGATCGACCGGTCGCCCGGTCGCGACCACCGAGCCGACCTCCGCGAGCACGTCGATCGTGTCCTGCACGGAGTGCTGGCACGTCGGGTGTCCTCCGACAGCACGTACTGACGGCGCCGTCCGGCCACCCCGACGAACCGTCCTCCACCGCGCCGGGTGAGACTTGTCCGCATGACCGAAGGCAACGACCCCACCGCCCGCCCGATCAAGGACGCGTCCACCGTGATGGTGATGCGGGACTCCGATCGCGGACCCGAGGTGTTCGTCGCACGCCGCGTCCGCGGGATGGCGTTCGCCGGCGGCATGACGGTGTTCCCGGGCGGGGGCGTGGACGCCTCGGACGACGATCCGGATGTCGCCTGGTCCGGCCCCGCGCCCGCGTGGTGGGCCGAGCGGTTCGACTGCGACGTGCCTCGAGCGCGCCGGTTGGTGTGCGCGGCGGCGCGGGAGACCTTCGAGGAATGTGGCGTCCTCCTCGCCGACCACCTCGACGGCTCCCCGGTCGCGGACGCCGGCCGGTACCACTCGAGCCGCGAGGAGCTCGAGAGCCACCGGCTGACCTTCAGCGCGTTCCTCGCCGACGAGGATCTCTCACTCGCGGCGGGCAGACTCCGCCCCTACGACCACTGGATCACGCCCTCGGTGGAATCGCGGAGGTACGACACGAGGTTCTTCCTCGCCGCGCTACCGGAGGGACAGGAACCGGATGACCTCACGACCGAGGTCGACCTGACCATGTGGGCCCGCCCCGTCGACCTCCTCGAGGACTTCCGTGCCGGCCGGTCCATGCTCCTCCCCCCGACGTGGACCCAACTCCGCGTCCTCGCCGGGTTCCCCGACGTCGCGGCAGCACTGGACTCCGAGCGCAGGATCGTTCCCGTCCAGCCGGAGGTCGTCGAGCACCGTGGCGGGGTGCGCGTGCGCTTCGACGGTTCGGAGGAGTACTGGTCCGACTACCAGGCGGGCCGGCCGGAGGCGGGGAGCTGATCACTCCCACCGGACATCCCGAAGTACCGACGTGCTCGGCTGTGCGGTGGTTGACTGCCACTCATGCGGGATTTCGAGTTCGACGTGGACGCGTCGATCGCTGCCGGGTGGAACCGCTTCGCGACCCGCCTGGCCGGACTACTGCGTGACCTCGTCCCGGGAGCCACGTTCGACCTGGCCGTTCCCGTCCTCGGGTCGCCGTCCACCCGCACCCCGTACGTGCGTTTCACCGCCACCGGCGGCGGCAGCGTCCACGCGGAGGTCTCCGGCGGCGGGTCCGAGGATTCGCCGGAGCCGCTGGGGCCCGTCCGGCTCGACCAACTCATGGCCCTCGGTTGGGCGCTCCGGCGCCCGACCGACCAGGGTGCTCCGGGGGCGGACCTCACGTTCCCGGTAAACCGTGCACCCGAGGCGGCGCACCTGGTCGCCGGCACGATGGAGCGCGTCTTCGGGATCCCCCACCCGGTATTCCTCCATGACGTGTCCGATCCGGAGGACGCGACCGGGGCCGGTTCGGGTGAACCCGTGTCGGCGGACGCCGACTTCCGGTCGCAGCCCATCGCGACCCCGGACGAGGCGACCAGAGCACTACAGTCGGCTCTGTCGGAGGTCTACGAGCGTCGGGTCACACCCGACGAGCATGACGTGTTCACCGTTCCCGCCGGGTGTGTCCTGCTGTTCGTCCGTGCGCACCGCTCGCTCCCCCTCGTCGTGTTCCGGAGCCCACTCGTGTCCTCCGTGGAGGATCCCGCGGCCGCGGAGACCGAGGTCGCGATCCTCAACCGGGACTCGCTGTGGTGCAGGTACGTGTTCGACGGCCAGACGATCTCCGCCGAGGCGGAGTTCGTCGACCGGGTGTTCGTCCCGGTCAACTTCAAGATCCAGTTGGCCGAGATCTCCGCCGAACTCGACGACGTCTACTCGGATCTCGCGCACCGGGTCGCGGGCAGACGATGGCGTGACCTGCGCGCCTCCGATGACCACCGTCCCGGTGAGCAGTAGGATCTGAGACCGTGCCGGGACGGGCCCGGTGTGAGAACTCGCCCCAGGAGCGCCTACATGCGTCGCGCCGTCCTCGCTGCAGTGATCGTGACCGCGGCCGTCTCCACGTCGGGTTGTTCACCGGCCTCCCTGTTCGGCGATGACGACTCCGCGGGCGTCCCCGTCCCGACCGCCCAGCAGTCCGGACCCCTGCCCTCGTCGCAGCAGTTCGACAGGCCGTTCCCCGTGGCCGGAGAATCGTGGGACGCCACCGTGACCCTGTCCGACCTCCGCATCGTGCCCTCGACCACGTACTCGGACGCGGTCGTGGTGGTGGACGTCCGCGCGGTGCAGGCATCCGGTCAGCCGGAACTGGGCCCGGAGGACTTCTCGGCCTTCGACCCGTCGGGGCGACCGTTCGAGCGGATCGAGAACCCCGCGGGGACGGTCGAGGACCCACTCGTGCCCTCGGTTCTGAGCTTTCCCGGCGAGGAGATCCGGGGGATGGTCGCCTGGACGATGCCCCGAGGGAACCGTATCGGGCGCATCGACGTGACCGCCCCGAGGACGATCGGTTCGGTCACCGTGACCCGCCAGCCGGAAGACCCGACCGCCACCTAGGACTCAGGACGATCCCGTGCCCTCGAGATACGTCCATCGACCACCTCTGCGCTCGAACGCCGATCGCTCGCGCATGACACCGGGGCCCTCGGGCCCGACATACCGGGCCTCGAACTCGACGGTCCCGGTCCGGTCGGCGGGGCCACCGGCAACCACGTCGAGGATCGCGAGGCCGGTCCACTCGACGTCACCTGCCTCCACCCGGGCCGGCCGCGTCCGCGGGCTCCAGGTGCGCCAGAGGTGGTCCTCCCGACCCAGAACGAAGGCCGTGTACCGCGATCTCATCAGTTGCTCCGCGGTCTCGGCCGGGACACCATCCTCGACGAGCGGTCCGCAGCAGCGATCGAACGGGCGCCGGCTCCCGCAGGGACATGCGTTCACGTCGCCCTCCTCCGTCCACCCGCATCCGCGATCAGGCTACCCACACGACGACCGGTTATCCTCAAGCCCAGAGATGTCCAGCTTCCGTGCACTGCCCTTCCGGCCCCGGCGACAGCCCGATCCCGACGGCGTCCCCCTACGGGTCCGCTCGTGCCGCGACCTGTGCGAGTGGACGAGGACCCCCGTGGAGCGCCGCGGTGAGCCCATGTTCGCGTGCCGAGGGTGCGGATCCCAGTGGGTCCCGAGCGAGCACTGGACCCCGCGGGACAGCAACGGGGCGGTCCCCCCGGAGGTGTTGGAGATCGTCGCCGCCGAACCATGACCTCGCCGGCTGACCTCTAGGCTGAGACGATGACCACACCCCCTCGATTCCCCGGTCCCGCCGTGAGTTCCGCGACGGTCGACGCCGTCCTGCGCCGGGCGGCGGCCCGGTTCCCCGACCGCGTGGCACTCACCTTCGCCGAACGCCGGTGGACCTACGCGGCGCTGGACTCCGCGGTCGACCGGGTGGCCACGACCCTCGCCGGCCAGGGCCTCGAGAACGGCGCCCGGGTTGCCGGCTACGGGGTCAACTCCGATGCCTATCTCATCGGCTTCCTCGCCACCTCCCGCGCCGGGTTCACACACGTGCCCGTCAACTACGCCCTGACCGGCGGCGAACTCGAGTACCTGTTGACCGACTCGGGGGCGTCCCTGGTCCTGGTGGACCCGGCACAGGCCGCCACGTTGTCGGACGTACTCGAGACCATGCCGGGGCTGCGCTCCCTGCCGCTGCTGCCCCGTGAGGGGGAGACCGCGGACGGCACCGTTCTGGGTTCGGCGACGGACGACTCCCCGTGTACCCCGGTGCAGTCCCCCTCCACCGGCGACGATCTGGCCCAACTCCTCTACACCTCGGGGACGACCTCACGCCCCAAGGGCGCGATGATGACCCATTCCGCGCTCGTCCACGAGTACGTGAGCTGCATTCTCGCCCTGGACCTGACCGCGGACGACGAGCCGCTGGTGTCCATGCCGCTCTACCACTCGGCCGCGATGCACGTGTTCGCGCTCCCCTACCTCTCCCTGGGGGCGACGGTGCACCTCATGGCCGCCCCGGACATCACCGAGATCCTCCGCCGGGTCGAGGTCGACAGGATCGGCTCGCTCTTCCTCGCGCCGACGGTGTGGGTGCCGTTGGCCTCACATCCGGACCTGGAGTCCCGGGACCTGTCGAGTCTGCGCAAGGCCCAGTACGGCGCCTCGATCATGCCGGTGACGGTGCTCCAGCGCCTGCGCGGCACGTATCCCGACCTCGGGTTCTACAACTGCTTCGGACAGTCGGAGATCGGCCCACTGGCCACCGTCCTGCGCCCGGAGGAGCATGACGCCCGCCCGGCGAGCGCCGGCCGACCGGTGTTCTTCGTGGACGCCCGCGTCGTCGACGAGACGGGCGCAGAGGTCGCGGACGGCGAGCGGGGCGAGGTGGTCTACCGGTCTCCGCAGTTGTGCACGGGTTACTGGAACAAGCCGGACGCCACCGCCGAGGCGTTCCGCGACGGGTGGTTCCACTCCGGCGACCTGGTGGTGCGCGACCCGGAGGGGTTCATCGAGGTCGTCGACCGCATCAAGGACGTCATCAACACCGGTGGTGTCCTGGTGGCGTCCCGGGAGGTCGAGGACGCGGTCTACCAGGATGAGCGCGTGGCGGAGGTGGCCGTGATCGGCACACCGGACGACAAGTGGATCGAGGCCGTCACCGCGATCGTGGTCCTCAGGGACGACGTCCACGCCACCGAATCCGAGATCATCGACGGCACCCGCGCCCATCTCGCGCCGTTCAAGGTGCCGAAGCGGGTCGTCTTCGTGGACGAACTGCCCCGGAACCAGTCGGGCAAGCTCCTCAAGCGGGAACTGCGCCAGTCCTGACACCGGGACCGTGCCCGACCCACCCGGGTCTCCGGCGTCAGCCGATCCTGTCCAGGACCTCCGCGGCCACCACCTCGGGGGCTTGTTCGGGGAGCCAGTGCCCCATGCCCGCCAGCGGGACGAAGCGGTACTCCCCCGCCATCCGGGAGGCGGTGGCCTCGGCACCGGAGCGCCCGATCGCTGGGTCGTCCTCCCCCCACAGATAGGTCGTGGGGACCGACACGTCGGGCAGGTCGTACCGCCGCATCGCGCGGTACCAGTTGAGCGCTCCCGTCAGCCTCGCCCGCGTGCCGACCACCTCGAGGTGCTTGGCGATGAGCTCGTCAGACACGTGCTCGTCGAACATCGCCCGCAGACGTCGGGCTCCGTCCTCGAGCAGGACGTCCTCGGCTTTCCCCTCCTGGCGGAAGAGGGCGAAGTAGGCCGATCGGGCCTGCTGGTCCGGGTCGGACTGCAGAGCCCACGCGAAGGCCGACAGGTGGGGGACGGACACCACCGTCAGGCTCGACACCCGCCCGGGGTGGTGGGCGGCGAGCCACCATGCGACCGATGCCCCCCAGTCGTGGCCGAGCACGTGCACCGTCTCCAGACCGAGATGGTCGACGATCGCCAGGGCGTCCGCGCTCAGGTGCTCGATCGCATAGGCCCCGACGTCGTCCGGGCGTGCACCGGCCGAGTACCCCCGCTGGGCCGGAGCGACGACCCTGAGTCCCTGCTGCGTCAGCACCCCGGCGACCGCCTCCCACTCCCACGGGGATTCCGGGAAGCCGTGCAACGCCAACACGGTCCCGCGCTCGGGCCCGGTGGTACGCCAGTCCAGTACGTCGAGGGTGCCGGCCGGGATGTCGACGGTCATGCTCTGCGGTTCCATGGAGCGGACACTATCTTCTCCGCTGGTTCACCGCGGGCGGCCGCCGCGCGGACTCTCCGCGGACGACCCCGACTGCGCGACCATCGAGCGCCGGTCATGCCAGTCGCGCACCACCCACATCTCGACCACGAGCGGGTCGACAGCGGCCTCGTCCGCCCACGCGGAGATCACGTCCAGATACCGCTGATACCGGCGTGGCGTCATGCGACCGAGCGAGTCGATCTCGGTCCATCCCGCGTGGACCAGCGTGGCGATCCCGGCCGAATCGACGGGAACGATGGTCTGGTCCGACCACGCCATTCCCAGGGACGACAGATAGAGCGAGGCGAGCGGGAACCCGAGATCGGGCACCCCCCTGCCAGCCCTGCCGTACGGCGCGCCGTTGCGGAGCAGGTTCATGGCCTCCGCCGGGGCGTCCAACCAGTCCGCCACCTCGTGCAGGACCAGGGGATATCCGTGAGGTGACACCGAGCGCCACGCGGAGCGGTCGCGCTCCGGTACACGGAAGTCCGGCAGACCCCTGCGGACGCCCGATCGCTGCGGGTGCCCGGCGAGCCAGGCCGCACACATGTAGAGCGCGACCACGGACTCCTCCAGGCTGCCCCGAGCCCTGCGGCCCGCTGCCCAGAGGTCACTCCTGCGGAGGTATCCGGACCCGGACTCGACCCGGCCGCCGTCGGGCCCACCGGCGACCAGCCGGAGGTCGACCCCTCGCTCCGCCAGCCTGAGGTTCCACAGGTCGAGGTCGACCTCCACGTATTCGTCCGCCACCAGCAGTGCCGGAGGCTGGGCGCGACACCACGTCAGGCACGAAGAGGGGAGATCTGGAACGGGACGGGAACCGGTCGTCGTCATACCCGCACGGTGTCACGCGGGTACGACAACGCCGGCCCCCTGCGCCTCAGTCCTCGGCGAACGCGTCCAGCGGAGGGCAGGAACACACCAGATTGCGGTCGCCGTACGCGCCGTCGATCCGCCGCACCGCGGGCCAGACCTTGGGGCGCCACTCCGAACCCAGCGGGTAGCCCGCCAGGCTGCGCGGGTAGGCGTGCTCCCACTCGTCGGCGGAGACGCTCTCGGCGGTGTGGGGAGCCCCGCGCAGCGGATTGTCTTCCACGGTCCACTCTCCCGAGGCGACCCGGTCGATCTCGGCGCGGATCGCGGCCATCGCGTCACAGAAGGCATCCAGCTCGGCCAGGTCCTCACTCTCGGTGGGCTCCACCATGAGCGTGTTGGGCACCGGGAAGCTCATCGTGGGCGCGTGGAAACCGTAATCCGCCAGCCTCTTGGCCACGTCGTCGATCGAGATGCCGACCGAGTCGATGAGCGGCCGGAGGTCGAGGATGCACTCGTGCGCCACCCACCCGCCGTCCCCGGAGTACAGCACCGGGAAGTCCGGGCCGATCCGCCGGGCCAGGTAGTTGGCACTCGCGATCGCGGTGAGGGTGGCACGACGCAGCCCGTCCGCGCCCATCATGCGGACGTAGGCCCACGTGATGGGGAGGATCGAGGCGGATCCGAAGGCGGCGGCCGAGACCACCGCGCCCGAACCGAGACCCTCCTCGTAGGGGTGGCCGGGCAGGAACTCGCGCAGGTGCTCGGCCACCGCGACCGGGCCGACCCCGGGACCGCCACCACCGTGCGGGATGCAGAAGGTCTTGTGCAGGTTGAGGTGGCTCACGTCGCCACCGAACCGCCCCGGACGGGCGACACCCACGAGCGCGTTGAGGTTGGCCCCGTCGATGTAGACCTGTCCCCCGGCGTCGTGGACGATCGCGCAGATCTCCTCGATGTCGTGCTCGTACACCCCGTGGGTCGAGGGGTAGGTGATCATGATCGCCGACAGCTCGGCCGCGTGCCGGCCGACCTTCTCGCGGAGATCGTCGACGTCGACGTCCCCGTTGGGTCGACATCCGACGACGACGACCTTCATCCCCGCCATCACCGCGGACGCGGCGTTGGTCCCGTGAGCCGAGGACGGGATGAGGCACACCCTGCGATCCTCGTCGCCGCGGGAGCGGTGGTACTGCCGGATCGCCAGCAGGCCCGCGTACTCCCCCTGGCTGCCCGCGTTGGGCTGCAGACTCACCGCGGCGTAGCCGGTGATGTCGACGAGCCACTGCTCCACGTCGGCCACGAGCCGGCGGATCCCTCGGGTCTGCTCGACCGGTGCGAAGGGGTGGAGGCCCGCGAACTCGGGCCACGTGATGGGCTCCATCTCCGTGGTGGCGTTGAGCTTCATGGTGCAGGAACCCAGCGGGATCATGGTGCGGTCCAGCGCCAGGTCCTTGTCCGCGAGGGCTCGCAGATACCGCAGCATCGCGGTCTCGGTCCGGTACCTGACGAACGCCTCGTGCTGGAGGAAGCGCGAGGTCCGGTCGCCGTAGGCGGGATCGACGAGGATCTCCAGCTGTCCGGCGTCCGCGATGTCGGCGACGTCACCGCCGAACGCTTCGAGGACGAGCGCGAGGTGGTCCCCGGTGGTGGCCTCGTCGCAGGAGACGGACACGTGGTCGTCGTCGACCCTCCACAGGTTCACCCCCCGCTCGGCGGCGGCGGCGAGCACCTCGGAGGCACGGCCGGGCACCCTGGCCAGGACGGTGTCGAAGAAGTCGGCGTGGACGACCTGGACACCCGCGGCGACGAGGCCGTCGGCCAGGACCGCGGCATGGGAATGCACGCGCCGGGCGATCGCCGCCAGGCCCTCCGCTCCGTGGTACGAGGCGTACATCGCGGCGACCACCGCGAGCAGGACCTGAGCGGTGCAGATGTTGGACGTGGCCTTGTCGCGGCGGATGTGCTGCTCGCGGGTCTGCAGCGCCAGCCGGTAGGCCGGCCGACCGTCGGCGTCCGTCGACACGCCCACGAGGCGGCCCGGGAGGTTACGGGCGTGGGCGGTGCGACAGGAGAGGAAGCCGGCGTGGGGGCCACCGAAGCCCATCGGGACACCGAAGCGCTGGGACGAGCCGAAGCAGGCGTCCGCACCCTTGTCCCCGGCCGGGGTGAGGACGGTCGCGGCGAGCAGGTCGACGCCCGCCGCCACGAGGACTCCCCGGTCGTGGCACTGGTCGATCAGCCCGGCGACGTCGGCGACGCGGCCCGAGGCACCCGGCGTCTGCACGAGTGCTCCGAAGAAGTCGCCCTCCGGCAACCCGTCGTCGATCAGGTTCGCGGTGACGATCTCGATACCCAGCGGCTCGGCGCGGGTGGCGAGGATGGCGGCGGTCTGTCCGAAGACGTCCGTGTCGACCGCGAAGCGGGGGCTCTTCGAGGACCGGTTGGCCCTGCGGAGCATCGTCATGGCCTCGGCGGCCGCGGTCCCCTCGTCCAGCATCGAGGCGCCCGCCATGTCCATGCCGGTGAGGTCGGCGACCATGGTCTGGAAGTTGAGAAGAGCCTCGAGTCGGCCCTGGCTGATCTCCGGCTGGTAGGGGGTGTACCCCGTGTACCAGGCGGGGCTCTCGACGACGTTGCGGCGGATCACGGCCGGGGTGAGCGTGTCGTAGTACCCCTGCCCGATCATGGAGACCGCGACCTCGTTCCGGTCGGCGAGCACGCGCAGCGCGGCGAGCGTGTCGGACTCGGACAGGGGCTCGGGCAGCGCGTCGATGCCCGCTGCCCGGCCGTCGGGACCCACCTCGTCGAGGATGACCGACGGGAACGCGCGCTCGGCGAGCTCGTCGAGCGAGTCCACGCCGATGGTCCGCAGGATGTGGGCCAGGCCGTCGGCGTCGGGTCCCAGATGGCGGGCGACGAACTCGCCTCCGGTCCGGGCGGTGTGCGGGGTCGTCGTCACAGGTGCTCCTCGAAGGGCGGGGCCGCCCGGACGGGCGGCCTGCGGGCCGGTGCTACCCTCTCCGCTCTGTCCCCAACCGGCTGACGCCGGCGCCTGAGAGATTCACGGGGCCCACCTGTGGGCCGCGCTTTCCCCGTGGGCGGGTGGTCTGTTCCACCGCTCTCCAGAGGCGTTCGACGACTACACGGTCCGGGTGCCTGAGAGATTCTCGGAGAGGAGTTGCTCCTTCGGCGCCCGCGGTGGATACCGCGGGACTCTCCCGTGAGTCGCGTGAACGCACCGCCGAGTCTAGACGACTCCTCCGATCAGCCCGTACGCCGCGAGGCGCGGGCGCGGCGACGGGCCGCCAACTCGTCCTCGAGGGGCTCGATGACGTCCTCGGCGGAGACGGTCTCGGCGGGGAACTCGGAGATCGACCCGGCGAGCTCCCGCATCGCACCACCGATCCCGATACCGAAGACTCCCTGTCCGCCCTGGAGGAGGTCGAAGACCTCCTCCTTCGAGGTGCACTCGAACACCGTGCGACCGTCGGAGAAGAGGGTGATGGTGGCCAGGTCCTTCACTCCCCGGGAGCGGATCTGGTCCACGGCCTTCCGGATGTTCTGCAGCGAGATCCCGGTGTCCAGCAGTTGCTTGACGATCTTGAGGACGAGGATGTCCTTGAACGAGTACAGGCGCTGGCTGCCGGACCCGGCGGCGTTGCGGATCGACGGCACCACTAGATCGGTCCGGGCCCAGTAGTCGAGTTGCCGGTAGGTGATGCCGGCGATCTGGCAGGCGATCGGCACGCGGTATCCACTCGTGCCGTCCGGGATGCCGTCGTCGGGGAACAGTCCCGGTTGCACCTCGTCGAACGTGGCCTGGGTGGCCTCGACGTCGCCTCCGAAGAGACCCTCCGTGTGCGCACCGGTGGAGGACGACTCCGGATCCCGGGTGTGGTCGGCCACGATTGCTCCCTCAAGCTGTGGGGTGCCGCCGCTGTCGCGGGGACACGGTGCCGGACTCTGTCGAGTCCGGATCCTTGAACACGTGAACACCATCGGTGTAGTTCACTGGGAGCAACGCTAGGCCCGCGAGGGTCCGCGATCAATAGGACACGCGGTAAACCTCAACCTCAAGTTGAACTTGAGACCTGGCCGCGACCTGCGCACTGGTGTTGGAGTGGCTCCTGTGGAGACGGAAATACCTGGTCGCAGCGCTCAGGACGTGGGGCCGCCGGGCTCCTGCGGAGCGTCTCCACCACCGAGGAAGTCATCCGGGCTCACCTGGTCGAGGAACTCACGGAACGCCTCCACCTCCTCCTCGCCCTGCTCCACCAGCGAGATCCCGACCTCGTCGAGCACCTCACGGCTGACCAGGACCGGGGACGAGGTCCTCAGTGCCACGGCGACGGCGTCCGACGGCCGGGCTGAGACCCGCGTGCCCTCGAAGACGAGCTCCGCGATGAACGTCCCCTCGGACACCCCCACGATCTCCACCTGCTCGAGTGGATGGGCGAAGGTCTCGAGGAGCGTCGCCACGAGATCGTGGGTCAGCGGCCTGCCCGGCTGCACGCCCTGCTGCTGGAGACTGATCGCGGCGGCCTCGGACGCTCCGATCCAGATCGGGACGTACCGCCCCCCGTCCTTCTCGTGCAGGATCAGTACTGGTGCGTACTCCGGCTCCTCGAAACGGATGCCGACGACGTTCACCTCTCGCATGTTCTTTCCCATGTCCTCCGCCTCTCCCACGGGTCCAGCCTAGCCCCGATCCGTCCCGGGGCGCGTGCGTCAGGACTCCAGCGCGTGCCGGACGGCCACGGTGACGAGCGTGGAGTGCAGAGCGACCGACAGCGCGGCGATCTCCCGGGCCAACTCGGCGGCGCGATCCCGTGCATCCGCGTCGCCCTGCCGTGCCACCGGGCCGGCGATCTGGGTGATGAGGCCCGTCTGCCGGTCGGCGGCCGTCCGGAAGCCCCGCAGATGACGGACGTCCACGCCGTGGCCGGCGAGGTCGTGCGCCGTCCGCGCGACCAGGACCGCCTCCGGGTCGAAGAATCCGCCGGGGCCGGTCACGATGAGCCCGGCGTCCACGAGGGAACCGACGAGCTCCGCGTCCACCCCCGACTGCTCGACCACGTCCTCACGGGTGAGGCGCAGAACGGTGTCGCTGCGGAAATCGTCCGGGGTCGACCCCGGCACACCGTCCCCGCCGGGCCGCGGGAGCAGGGCGGTCGTGGACCCGTCCGCGATCGCGGAGTCGAGCGCCTCCAACTCCTCACGGATCACCTTGAGGGGCAGATACCGGTCGCGCTGCGCCGTGAGGACATAGCGCAACCGTTCACGATCCCCGACGCTGAACCGGCGGTACCCGCTGGCGGTCCGCTCGGGGGTGACCAGTCCTTCGTTCTCGAGGAACCGGACCTTCGACACCGTGAGGTCCGGGAACTCCGGACTCAGGAGTGCGATGACGCCGCCGATGGAGAGGTGTCCCTCCTCGGTGGCGCCGTGTCCGGCGGCTGTCACTGCCCGGGCGTACCCGTCAGGAAGACGAGGCGGAACTTGCCGATCTGGACCTCGTCGCCGTTCGACAACGAGGCGGAGTCCACGGGTTCGCGGTTGACGTACGTCCCGTTCAGGGATCCGACGTCGACGACGTTGAACGTACCGCCCTCGCTCCGGAACTCCGCGTGGCGACGACTCACCGTGACGTCATCGAGGAAGATGTCGCTGTCCGGATGGCGGCCGGCCGACGTGGTGGCCTGGTCCAGGAGGAAACGGGAGCCCGCGTTGGGCCCTCGCTTGACCACCAGGAGCGCCTGCCCCTCGGGCAGTCCCTCGACACCGGTGACGGCGGGCTCGGACTGAGCCGCCTGCTGATCGGACTCGTTGAGAAGCTCCGCGCGGAACACCGAGGTGGTCTCGGCGGTCGCCTCGGGCATGTTCTTGTTCTCGGTCACGTTCGTCTCTCCTCGTCCGAGCCCGGGCGTGGGGCTCACCATGCGGTGCCTGCGATTCTATGTCGGACCGTCCGGCCGCGGGGCCGGGGGCGGTCCCTACCCCTCAGCCCTCCGTGATCTTGGCGTATCCGTCCGAGTCCAGCGTCTGCTCGAGCTGCGTCTCCAGATCGTCGACGTCCGGGATCTCGAGGACGACGATCCACCCCTCACCGTACGGGTCGGAGTTGACCAGCTCGGGCGACGTCTCGAGGGCGGTGTTGACCTCGACGACCTTCCCGCTCAGCGGCGCGTACAGGTCGGAGACGCTCTTGGGCGACTCGACCTCGCCGAACGGTTCACCCGACTCCGTCTCCCCGCCCACGTCCGGGAGCTGGACGAAGACGATGTCACCCAGCTTGGACTGCGCGTACTCGGTGATGCCGATGCGAACTCGGGTGTCGGACACCCGCTCCACCCACTCGTGCTCGTCGGTGTACCGGAGCTGGTCGGGGATGTTCTGGTCACTCACTGACGTGCCCTTCTCGCGTGGCTCACTTGGCGTGTACAACTGGCGACATTACACACCGCCGGACGGCTCCACTGCAGTAGATCCGGGACGGCGCGGGCGCACGGCGCGGGCGATCCTCCAGGCCTGCCACAGGTAGATCGCGCCGCTCCACGAGTAGAGGCCCACACCCCAGTACAGACACGCCTCACCGAGGATCAGGAACGCCTCCCCTCCGGGGACCCCCGCGAACCCGGCGAGAAGCAGTGGGAGGGACCAGAACAGCGCGAACGTGGCGGCCTTGCCCAGGTAGGTGACCTCCGGTTCGATCCCTCTCCGGCGGTACACCGGCACGGTCCCCACCAGCAGCGCGTCCCTGACCAGGAGGACCACCACGACCCAGACGGGGATGTACCCGGCGACGGCGAAGGCCACGGGCACGGCGGCCACCAGGATGCGGTCGGCCAGGGGGTCGAGACGCTCGCCCCAGGTGGACCGCATGTTCCACAGACGTGCGATCTTGCCGTCGAGCCAGTCGGAGACCACCAACGCACCGAGGAGCCACAGCGCCAGGGGCGGGTCGTCCCAGACCAGGATGCTCACCACGAGCACCGGGATCAGGGCGATGCGCGCCAGCGAGATGACATTGGGAAGCGTCCAGAACCTGTCGCTGACCCGGGGGTCACGCGGCGGCGGTTCGTACCCGAGGCCGGGTGGCACCGCGGCGGAGAGGTGTCCGTCGCGCGGTTGCGGGATGCGCGCACCGAGGACCCTGCCCTCGCCGGTCCGCCATTCCCTCAGATCGGTCTCACGCCGTCCCTCCCGCGCCGCACTCATCGGAAGGTCGACATCATCCCGGAGAAGACGTTGCCACCCGCCGCCATCGGGTTGTCGTGGACCATATAGGTCCACGTCGAGGTGGGCCGCGCCATAGCGTTGGCGACGAGATCCACCCCCGAATCGGTGAACTCGATCTCGGCGAAGGTGGTCTCCGACTCCCGGACGGCGTCCGAGGCGAGGTCTCTGAAGTGGTCGATCGCGATCCGGTGGAACTCGTCGAGAGGGTTCTCCCGACCCAGTGCCCTGAGGTGGATGGACTCGCGGACGTCGTTCATCGTCTCCAGGTGACGGGCCCAGCCCCGGTCGAGATGCCACAGCATGATGTCCCGGCACCCCTGCACCACGGCATCGCGGCCGTGCGCCTCCACGAGTTCGGCACTGCGCGCCGGATCGTGCGCGGTGAGTTCCTCGAACGCCTTCTCCGTGACCAGGAGGGCCGCCCGGCGCTCGGCGAGGATGGCGCGTTGCTCGGCGAGCAGTCTGCTGTACCGCCAGGTGTTGGAGTGGATCGCGAGCATCTGCCCCTCGGTGACGCGCTGCGCGTGGTCGACCGCGTCCCGGCCTCGGTTGCCCTTGAGCAGCCCGCTGATCCTGTCGTGCGCGGTGGGGATCTTCTCGGGCTCCAGGGCCGAGGTCACGACCGGATCGTCCATCGCGGCGAAGAACACCGAGCTACCGGGGTCCCCCTGACGCCCGGCGCGCCCCCGCAGCTGGTTGTCCAGCCTCTCCGTCCGGTGCCGCCCGGTACCCACCACGTGCAGACCGCCGAGTTCGACCACCTCGTCGCGGCGGGATTCGTCGGACCCACCCAGTCTGATGTCCGTGCCGCGGCCCGCCATCTGAGTCGAGACGGTGACGTTGCCCACGTCCCCCGCCTCGGCGATGATGGCCGCCTCCTCCTCGTCGTTCTTGGCGTTGAGCACCACGCACTCCACGCCCTTCTCGGACAGTCGTGCGGCGAGTTCCTCCGACTCCGCGACGTCGTGGGTACCCACGAGCACCGGCTGGCCGGTCGAGTGGACGGCGGCGATGTGCTCGACGACGGCGCGGGTCTTGCTGTCGACGTCGATATACGTTCGATCGGCCTCGTCGACCCGGACGCAGGGGGTGTTCGGGTCGATCTGGGAGACCCCGAGGGAGTAGAACTCACGCAGCTGCGCCCCGGCCGCGAGGGCCGTTCCCGTCATCCCGCACACGCGGTCGTATCGGCCGATGAACGCCTGGACCGTGATGCTGTCGAGGATCTGACCGGCCTCGGAGACGGCGACCCCCTCCTTGGCCTCGACGGCCGCCTGCAGCCCGTCCGGCCACCGTTGCAGTTCGGCGACGCGACCCCGCGAGGCGTTGATCAGCTGGACCCGCCCGTCACGGACGATGTAGTCCACGTCCCGCCTCAGCAGGAAGCACGCGTGGAGTGCGACGTTGACCTGCACCAGCGTCGTGGCGACATGCTCCTCGTCGTAGAGGTCACCGATCACCAGTTCGCCTTCGATCGCCTCGGCGCCGTCGTCCGTCAGGAAGATGTTGCGCCGTTCGGAGTCGGTCTCGTAGTGGCGGCCCGGTCGCAGTTTCCGGACCGCGGAGAGGATCTCCCCCGTGGGCGCCTCCCCGGAGGTGGACCCGGCGAGCACCAGCGGGACCAACGCCTCGTCGACGAGGACCGAGTCGGCCTCGTCGACCAGAGCGACGTCGGTCGTGGGCGCGATGAGGTCCGCGGGATCGGTGACCAGCTGCTCCCGCAGCACGTCGAAACCGATCTCGGAGACGGACCCGTAGGTGATGTCGCAGGAGTAGGCGCCGCGACGGTCCTCGCGGGACGACGACTCGGTGACGTGACCCACCGTCAGCCCCAGCAGCTCGAACATCGGCCCCATCCACCGCGCGTCCCTGGCCGCGAGATAGTCGTTGACCGAGATGACGTGGACGGTGTGCCCCTGGAGTGCGTAACCCGCCGCCGCGACCGCACCCGAGAGGGTCTTGCCCTCTCCGGTCGCCATCTCCACCACGTCCCCCGCAAACATCCTCAGAGCTCCCTGGAGTTGGACGTCGAACGGCCTCAGTCCGACGGCCCTCGTCGCGGCCTCTCTGGCCAGAGCGAGGAAGCGTGCGAGGTCCTCGGGGGACTCGCCGAAGAGCTGCAGATCGTGGGCGGCGTCCGCGAACTCGGCGTCGTCCATCCCCGAGGCCCAGTCGTCGAACCCGTGGGACGCCTCGACCGCACTCTGCGCGCGCGAGGTGTCCCGGCCCTGGGTGGAGCCCATCAGCTTCCAGAAGCGGTTGGCGAATCCCACGCGTGGAGTCCTTCCCGGTCTACAGAACAGTTGATGCCACCGTACGCAGGGGCTGACGGGGTCGGCGGCGCACCCCGCTGGTCTCCGCGTCAGCGCTCAGGGTCGATCTGTCCGCGCAGCCTGCGCATGGCCTCGGTGGAGAGCATCCGGTCACCGGCGCGTGCGGCCAGGTGCTCGGCCGTGAGGTCGGCGGGACTGGGCGCGTGCACGGTCGACGGAGGCCTCACACCGTGCTCGCGGGCGATGTCGTCGAGCCGCGCGGCCTCCGACACCGCGGCGTCGGCGCGGGTCTCCACCGACTCCACCAGTTCGCGGAACGCGACCGCCCGCTCGACCACCTCGGCCCAGACCTCGTCGATCGCCGCACCCATACCGGTCAGGGTGGTGAACCCGTCACGCGCGGGCGGGACACCCGGCGTCGCCGCCGTCTCCCGCAGCCGGCAGAGGTCTCCGGCGAGCCCCACCACCTCGGTCTCCGCGTCGAACTGCAACCGGATCTCCTCCACCGACCGCCCGCCGCGGACGTAGGCCCGGATGAGTCGGTCGTACAGACCGCCGACCTCCATGAGCAACGCGGTGTACATCTCGGGGAGTCGGCGGTTGTCCGCCCGGATCCGTGGGAGCGAGGGCAACGACTCCACCACTGCCTGGACGCGGTGCGGCAGGACCACCCGCCCCATCTCGCGCTGCCCGTAGGCGGCCGCGGCCGTGCCCAACTCGACCATCGTCCTGGGCACCATCGGCACCGGTGCCCTCGTCGGCGTGGAGGCGAGGGCGTCGAAGAGTCGACCCCGGTCCTCCGGGTCCAGGTGGACCCCGCGCCTGCGGTCTGCGCGGATGTCCTTGATCCGATATGCGAAGACACCTGCGCCGCGGGTGAACCCGGTGCGCAGGGCGACGTACCTCCGGTCGAGGTCTGCCAGACGGGTGCGCAACGCCACCCTCAGGACCGACGGCAACGGGGTGCCGAGCAGCCGCCTGAGGTCGTGACGTTGTTCCTCGATCACACGCAATTGGTGGAAACCGCCGACTGTGGGGAAGGGCAGATTCCGGTGGAGTCGCGCGAGCACCACGTCGACGATCCGCGGTTCGACGAGACCACAGGCGACCAGCAGGGCCGCCCGATCGGAGAGTTCTCGGGGTCCCGAGGGGGCCGTGCCCGCGCACAGATCGTCGACGTGGCGGATCAGGCGGGCGCGGGCGTCCTCGCCGTCACCGTCCTGATCGTGACTGGTCATACCCGAGCACCCCTCCCCCGCTCCGGCGGTCACCGCCGATGGACTTCATGCTGCCATGATGCCCCCTTCGGGGATCACATGCCGTCCCGCTCGACCGGAGCGCGGATCCGTCGACGCGCCACGAGTGGGGCCCTACTACTGCTCGGTCGCGATCCGTACGACCATCTTCCCGGTGGTGGCGCCGCGCATCATGTCGAGAAACGCGTCCAGTGTTCTCGATGCCGTCGACGACGGTCTCAACTTCCCGACGGACAGCCGCGACGTCGCGTGGATCGTCACCCAGAACTGTCGCAGGAGGCGACTCGCGGCGCTGGTGTGACGCCTGCGCCCGTGAACCCGGGAGAGGCCGTCACCTCACCTGTCGTCGCGTAGTGGCACCCGGACGTCCCCACCCGACTCCTCGGTGATCCGGCGGCCCATCTGCACGTACGTCGGCTCGGAGACGAAGCCCCCGGCGAAGAGCGCCTGTCCCTGTGCGAACGAGGCGGATCGCCGTATCTGGTCTTCGCCGGCGAACCCGAACACCTCCGCGAGCTCCAGGAGGTCCCTGGGCGAGTTGACGCGCATCAGACCAAGGTTGTCGCACTGCGAGAGCACGTTCGGGTGGATCTTGTTCGGACGCTGGGTCGACAGCAGCAACCACAGCCCGAACTTGCGGCCCTCGGCGGCGATCTGGACCAGTTGGCGGGTGAGCGCACGCTCGACATCGTCCTGGGGGTCCGGCGAGCAGATGTTGTGCGCCTCGTCGATCACGACGAGGATCGGACGTCGCTCCTCGCGCCGCGTCCACAGGTGTTCCAGGACGGCCAACGCCGTGACCTTGGATTCGGCCGGGTGTTGGAAGCCTCCGAGATCCAGCACGGTCGCGCGGGGGCGCTCGTCGATGACGTCCACGACGGAGTTCCCACCTCGGGACCACAGATCCCATTCGAGCACCTGGAGGTTCTCCATCCGGTAGGACAGCCGAACCTCCCCAGGGTCGGTCGACGCTCGCATCCGGTCTATCGCGGTCGTGGGGTCGAAGTGCTCCGCGCGGACGTCGGCGTGCAGGAGGACGTTGTACTCCTCGGCGTCCGCGATGGGGTCAAGCTGCATCAGAGCGGCCTTGGACGCCGGGGACAGGTCGAGATACCGGGCGTGCAGACGCTCCCCCGCGCCGGCGGACGAGCGGAACACCCGGATATCCAGCTCTGACAATCGAGCCGAGTCCGCCCGGTCGGCGTCCTCCCGCGACTCGGGTAGCCGGACGAAGTCGGCGTTGGGGTCCAGGACGACCATCGGGAGTTCGGTGTGCAGGAGCAACTGTTCGAGCACGACCCCCAGCGCGTAGGTCTTCCCGCTGCCGCTCTGACCGCACCAGAAGGTGTGACGGTTGAAACGACTGGCGTCGAGCCGGGCCGGGACGTCCGGAGCGCCCACCGCGCTGCCGATCGTGATCTCGGTCATCGTCACCCCTCATGAGCGCTCTGGTGGAGGAGATCCCATCTAAACACCGGCGTGTAGCCCCGAGGCGCGAAATGAGACAGGGCGGTCTCCCTCGTGGAAGACCGCCCTGCTCGTGTGTTGTGTCGGGCTGACAGGATTCGAACCTGCGACCCCTTGACCCCCAGTCAAGTGCGCTACCAAGCTGCGCCACAGCCCGCCCGCCACCGCGTCTCGCGCGGCGACTGGATCAGACTAGCGCACGCCTGTGGGAGCGCTCCAATCGCCTGGTCACTTGCGCTGTCGACGCTCCTTGACGCGCACGTTCACCCGGACCGGGGAGCCGTCGAAGCCGAAGGTCTCGCGCAGCCGCCGCTCCAGGAACCGCCGGTAGCCGGCCTCCAGGAACCCGGTGGAGAAGAACACGAACGTGGGGGGCCGGGTGGTGGCCTGCGTACAGAAGCGGATCCGCGGGAGCTTCCCGCCCCGCATCGGCGGCGGGGTGGCGGCCACGACCTCGCTCATCCACGTGTTGAGTGGACCGGTGGGGATGCGCTTGTCCCAGGAGTCGAGTGCGCCCTCCATCGCCGGCACCAGCTTGGCCAGGGCACGGCCCGTGGTGGCCGAGATGTTCACCCGGTAGGCCCACGTGAGGATCTTGGACAGCTCCCTGTCGATCTCCTTGTCCAGGTCGTACCGGCGGTCCTCGTCCACCAGGTCCCACTTGTTGAAGGCGATCACCAGCGCCCGACCGGCATCGGCGACCATGGAGATGACCCGCAGGTCCTGCTCCGTGATCGGTTCGGAGGCGTCCAGCAGCAGCACCACGACCTCGGCGGCCTCGATGGCACCACGGGTGCGGAGCGAGGCGTAGTACTCGTGCCCGTAGGCCTGGTTGACCTTCCTCCGCAGACCGGCGGTGTCCACGAAGCGCCAGGTCTTGCCGCCCAACTCGACGAGCGAGTCCACCGGGTCGACGGTGGTGCCCGCGACGTTGTCGACCACCGACCTCTCCTCGCCGGTGAGCTTGTTGAGCAGGCTCGACTTGCCGACGTTGGGCTTGCCGACCAGCGCCACGCGCCGCGGCACGTCGGTCGTCTCACGCATCCGGGCCTTGGAGGGCAGCCGGCGGAGGATCTCGTCGAGCAGGTCGGCGGTGCCGCGGCCGTGTGCGGCGGAGATGGCGTAGGGCTGGTCGAGGCCCAGCCCCCAGAACTCGGCCGACTGCAGCTCGGCCTTCTCGCTGTCGACCTTGTTGACCGCCAGGATCACGGGGGTGTCCGAGCGGCGCAGGCTCTTGGCCACAGTCTCGTCCGCGGAGGTGATCCCCACGTTCCCGTCGCACACCAGGACGATGAGGTCGGCGGTGCCCATGGCGATCTCGGCCTGCTGCGCGATGGAGCGGTGCATGCCCTTGGCGTCCTGCTCCCACCCACCGGTGTCCTGAACCATGAAAGTGCGGCCGTTCCACAGGGCTTCATAGGAGACGCGGTCCCGGGTCACCCCGGGGACGTCCTCCACCACGGCCTCGCGACGACCGATGATCCGGTTGACCAGCGTGGACTTGCCCACATTGGGCCGTCCCACGATGGCGACGGTGGGCAGGATCTCCACCCCGTCGATCTCGGTGCCGATCTCGTCGGCCCACTCCTCGGCCACGGCGTCCCAGTCCGTGTCGTCGTTCCACGCGTCCTCGACGGTCTCCTCGACCGGACCCGTGGGGAGGTCGAAGTCCTCGTTGCTGCTCACTGTGTGTTCCCTTCTGCGGCGTCGCCGTGCGACGCGTCGGCGCCCTCCGCGAGTGCGACCAACCGGTCGAGCACCTCGTCGAGGGTGAGGTCTGAGGTGTCGATGACGATCGCGTCCTCGGCCGGCCGGAGCGGGCTCGCGGCGCGGGTGGAGTCCTTGCGGTCCCGCTCGATCACCGCGGCCAGCACCTCGTCGTAGTCGGCGTCACGTCCGGCGGCGCGATCCTGTTCGGTTCGGCGCCGGGCCCGGATCTCCGGGCTCGCGGTGAGATAGACCTTCACCTCGGCGTCGGGGAGCACCACCGTGCCGATGTCGCGGCCCTCGAGGACGACCGTGCCACCCCCGGAGGCCAGGCGACGCTGGAGCCCGACCAGGTTGGCCCGGACCTCCGGGACGGCGGAGACCGCCGAGACGCCCGCGGTGACACGGGCGGTGCGGATCTCGTCGCTCACGTCCTCGCCGGCGAGGAGGATCCGCTCGGATCCCGCGTCGGTGCCGATCTCCATCGGCAGATCGGCGGACGTGGCGATCACCGCGGCGGCGTCCTCCGGGTCGATCCCGGCGCGCAGTACCCGCAGCGTGGCCACCCGGTACATCGCACCGGTGTCGAGGTACGCCCCACCGAGCCGCTCGGCGAGCGTCCGGGCGAGCGTCGACTTGCCGGTACCGGCGGGACCGTCGATCGCGATCCGTCGCCGCGGGACGCCGGCGGGTCCGGCCGGCGCGCTCACAGGCCCACCGCGGCGTAGAGATCCGAGACCTCTTTACGGTTGAGCTTCCGGAAACTCCCCGCGCGCTGGTCGCCCAGCGCGACGGCGCCGAAGCGGATCCGCACCAGCGACTCGACGGGATACCCGACCTCGTCGAGGATCCGGCGGACGATGTGCTTACGCCCCTCGTGGAGCACCACCTTGACCAGCGAGCGTCCCTCGTGGACGTCGACGATCGCGAACTGGTCGACCTTGGCCGGGCCGTCCTCGAGCTCGATGCCCTCGCGTAGCTTCTTGCCGACGCCCTTGCCGACGACCCCCGTCACGGTGGCCATGTAGGTCTTGGACACCTCGTAGGACGGGTGCATCAGACGGTGCGAGAACTCGCCGTCGTTCGTCACCAACAGCAGCCCCTCGGTGTCGGCGTCCAGGCGGCCCACGTGGAAGAGCCGCTGTCCGGCGTCGACCCGGTCGGCGACCAGGTCGCCCACGCAGGGCCGGCCCATGTCGTCCGACATGGTGGTGTGGTACCCGCGGGGCTTGTTCAGCGCCAGGTAGACCAGGTCGTCGTCGAGGACGATCCGGGTGCCGTCCACGCGGATCACCGCCGTGGTGGGATCGACCTTGACGCCCATCTCGCGCACGATCTTCCCGTTGACCTCCACCCGCCCTCGGGCGATGAGGTCCTCCGAGGCCCTGCGGGAGGCGATCCCGGCCTGTGCCAGGATCTTCTGGAGGCGGACCGGTGAGCCGTCTCGGCCAGCGGACTCAGTCATGAGTGCGTCACATCTCTTCATTCTGGTGTTCATGGGCGGGGTCGGGCGCAGCGGTTCTGCGCCGCCCCAGGGGTATCCGCGGGTCCTCCGCGGGATCGTCGCTCATCTCGTCGACCAGGTCGACATCCGGCAGCAACGGGGCGATGTCCGGGAGCTCGTCGAGCGACGTCAGCCCCAATCTTTCCAGAAATAGCTCCGTGGTCCTATACAGGATGCCCCCGGTGTCCGCGTCGGTGCCGCATTCCACGGCCAGACCGCGGGCCACGAGGGTCCGCATCACGCCGTCCACGTTGACCCCGCGGACGGCCGCCACGCGCGCCCGGGTGACGGGTTGGCGGTACGCGATCACCGCCAGGGTCTCCAGCGCCGCACGGGTGAGGGTGGACCGGGTGCCGTCGGTGAGGAGGCGCTCCACGTACGGTGCGTACTCTCGACGGGTGTAAAGGCGCCAGCCCTCGTCGGTCCGCCTCAGGTCGATCCCGCTGCCCACCGCCGTGAGGTCATCCCGCCACCCACGCAGCTCGGCCGCCACCTCCGCGGGCGTCGAGCCCGCCGCGGCTGCCAGCGACCCCTCGGCGGTCGGCTGGTCCACGACCAGCAGAAGCGCCTCGAGTCGGGCACGCAGCGGCGGGGCCCCGGGCTCGTCGAGCTCGTCGTCGTCGTCACCGTTCGGTCCCACCGCACGCACGTCGTCGTCCTCCGTCACGTCCATTCGTCCCTCCCGCGCGTCACCTCAGCCGCCTCCTCGCCCGTCCAACTCACCAACAGGTCACCGAGCGCCTCGTCCTGGGCGAGCGCCACGGCGCGCGCCCTGTACAACTCCAACAGGGCGAGGAACCTGGCGACGACGACGAGGGATTCGCCGCACCCGGAGACCAGCTCCCGGAAGTCGACCCATTGGTCCCGGCCCCGGAACTTCAGTAACTCCAGGACGCGGGCGGCCTGCTCGGGGACGGACACGGCCGGGGTGTGGACGTGCGAGACCCCCACCTCCTCCACCGGCCGGGGTCGGAACGCCACGGCGGCGATGGTGGCGAACTGCTCGACGTCGACCCCCAGCTCCACCTCGGGCAGCAGGTCCAGGAACTCGTCGTCCGGACCCGCCGTCCGCGGGTGGGAGTGACGGGCGGTCCTGTCGAGCTCGGCGAACAACTCGGCCACCTGCCGGAACGCCCGGAACTGCAGGAGACGGGCGAAGAGCAGGTCCCGAGCCTGGAGCAGCGCCAGATCCTCCAGGTCCTGGACCTCACCGGACGGCACGAGGCGTGCGGTCTTGAGGTCGAGCAGCGTGGCCGCCACCACCAGGAACTCGGTGACCTCCTCGAGGCCCGCCTCCCGACCCAGCTCGCGGGCGTGCGCGATGAACTCGTCGGTGACCGAGTGGATGGCGACCTCGGTCACGTCGAGACGGCGCGAGTCGATCAACTTCAGGAGAAGGTCGAACGGGCCGGTGAAGTTGGTCAGGTGGACGGTGAACGCGCGCGGGTCTTCGACCTCGGTGGCATCAACCTGGGCGGCGTCTACCTCGCCGGGTCCCTCCCCCGGCGGGTGCCCGACCCCGGTCACCGGACCGCTCACCTGCCGCGCTGGATGACCTCGCGAGCCAGCGCCCGGTAGGCCTGCGCACCCGCAGATCTGGGCGCCCACGTGGTGATGGGTTCACCGGCGACGGTGGTCTCCGGGAACCGGACCGTCCGGGTGACGAGGGTGTCGAAGACCTGGTCACCGAACACCTCGACGACGCGGCCGAGGACGTCGCGGGCATGGACCGTCCGGCGGTCGAACATCGTGATCAGGATCCCGGTCAGGTGCAGACGCGGGTTGATCCGGTCGCGGACCTTGTCGATGGTGTCCGTCAACAGGGCGAGCCCACGCAGCGAGAAGTACTCGCACTCCATCGGGATCAACACGCCGTCCGAACAGGCCAGTGCGTTGACGGTGAGCAGCCCCAGTGACGGCTGGCAGTCGATCAGGACGTAGTCGTAGCGGTCGAGCACCGGGTACAGCGCGCGGCCCAGAGCCTGTTCGCGCCCCACCTCGTTGACCAGTTGGATCTCCGCGGCGGACAGGTCGATGTTGGCGGGGATGAGGTCCACCCCCTCCACCCGGGTCCGGACGAGCACCTCCTCCGTCGACACGGTGGTGTCCACCAGGAGGTTGTAGACCGTCAGATCCAGCTGGTGGTGCGGGATGCCCAGGCCCGCCGACAGCGCACCCTGGGGGTCGAGGTCCACGACGAGGACCCGGCGGCCGTACTCCGCGAGGGCGGCGGCCAGGTTGATCGTGCTGGTGGTCTTGCCGACCCCGCCCTTCTGGTTGCACATCGAGAGCACCATGGCGGGACCGTGCGAGGTGAGCGGCTGCGGTTCGGGGATCGCCGAGAAGCCCTCGCCGGCCGCCGGGTCGTCGGCGCCGAGCAGTTCCGCGCGGGAGAACAGTGCGGGATCCATGGTCCCAGAGTCCTGCGCCACCCGCGTCTCCTCTCGCTGCGTCGTCACCTGCGCTCAGGCCGGTCCCCGGTCACGTTACCGTGCCCGGGGGTGGCACTCGGCCCAGACCTCGCGGAGCGTGTCGACGGTGACGAGGGTGTAGACCTGCGTCGTGGTCACCGAGGCGTGCCCCAACAGCTCCTGGACCACCCGGATGTCCGCGCCGCCGTCCAACAAGTGGGTCGCGAAGGAGTGGCGGAAGGAGTGCGGCGAGACGTCGGTGCCGACCGACGCCCGCTCCGCGGCGGCGGCCACCACGTTCCACAGGGACTGCCGGGTGATACGGCCGCCACGGGCGTTGAGGAACAACGCCGGGCCGCCCCGGACCGCCAGTGCGGGACGGGCGCGCACCAGGTAGGCGCCGACCGCATCGCAGGCCGGACGCCCCACCGGGACCACCCGCTCCTTGCCCCCCTTCCCGCGCAGG
>NZ_JAALEE010000111.1:0-9283 GCF_014145265.1 Dietzia sp. CW19
TTCCCGCCCTCACCCGCCTGGCCCCCGCACTGGCGGAGTCGTTCCGCGAGTGCCACTTCACGGTGCCCGGACTGGAGGACGCACTGGGGCCGGAGGCGGTCTCGGCGCTCGCCCGTTCGGACCCGGCGTCCGTCCGCAGGCACGCCCGCTCCGCCGGGCCGGTCGGGACCCTGGTCCGGCTGTTCATCCTGGGTGACGCGGTCCCCGAGGGCGAGGTCGTGGCGGCCCTGCCCGGGGTACCCGTAGCCGACGGGATCGACGCCGGACTGTGGACCCGTCAGACCACGCCGGAGGCGACCCTCCGGGCGCTCCTCGACCTCCGGCCCGTGGACACCGGTCACGGCACACGCTGGGTCTTCGCCGACGTCGACGGGTCGATGGCCCACGCCACCACGAGGCCAGACCACGTCCTCGGGGTCGGGCAGGCCACGCTGTCCCTCCTCCGGATCACACCCACCTCGCACGTGGACTCGGTCCTCGACCTCGGCACCGGCTGCGGCATCCAGCTCGTGCACGCCCTCGGGACCGCGAGGACGGCGACGGGTACGGATATCACCCCGAGGTGCCTGGACCTGGCGTCCGCCACGTTGGCCATCAACGGGTTGGACGGGGAACTGCTCGTCGGTCCCTGGTTCGAACCCGTCGCCCATCGTCGTTTCGACCGGGTCGTCGCCAACCCACCGTTCGTGGTGGGCCCCTCCGAGCCCGGCCATTCGTACCGCGAGTCGGGGCTCGCCCTCGACGGGGCGAGCCGGACGGTCGTGTCCGGGGCTCACGAACACCTGACCCGGGACGGCACCGCGGTCATCCTGGCCTCCTGGGTGGAACGCCAGGACACCGACTGGCGGACCCACGTGGCGTCGTGGGTCCCCTCCGACGGGGTGGAGGCCTGGGTGCTCCGTCGCGACACCTCGGACCCGGAGCTCTACGTCTGGACATGGCTCACGGACGAGGGCATGGACCCGAGGGACGAGTCCACAGCCCTCGCCGCGGACGCCTGGCTCGACCACTTCGAGGACCGGGGCGTCGACGGGGTCGGGTTCGGGTACGTCTTCCTCAGGCGGATCGACGGCGCGTCGTCGGTGCTCTGCGAGGACCTCACCCACCCCTTCGACGAGGGGCTCGGGGACGAGGCCGAGGCCTACTTCGCGCGCATGGCGTGGTTGCGGGCGGCCGCGGACCGACAGGGCGGGCAGGAGCGGGCGCTGGACGCGACGGTGTTCACCGTCTCCCCCGACGTCCACCTGCACGTCTCGGAGAGTCTGGCACCGGACGCCGGTGACGCGGGGGACGAGACGTCCGGGGCCTCTGCACCGGCCGGGTCGGTGGTGGTCGAGCGCGTCACCGGTGCACGCTGGCGCCACGAGATCGACCCGCTGACCGCGACGGTCCTCCGAGGGGCGCGTATGGGTGCGCTCCCCCTGGAGGATCTCGTCGTCCTCGCCGCCGCGGGGGCCGGTCGTGACCCCGGTGAGCTGGCGGAACCCGTGCGCAGGGTCGTGGCCGATCTGTTCCTCCACGGCTTCGTCGTCCCCGCCGGGGTCCCCGGGCTGCTCCCGCCCGGCGTCCGCGCCGCCGCCACCCCGGGGCCGGTGGGCGGGTGAGGGCCGTCATCACGCGCGTCACCGAGGCGTCGGTCACCGTGGACGGGGAGATCGTGGGCGCACTCCCCCGCGCCGGGCTGCTGGTGCTGCTGGGGGTGTCGACCGACGACGACGAGGGGGACGTCGCCACGATGGTCCGCAAGATCGCGGAGCTGCGCATCCTGCCGGGTGAGGCGGGCGCGGTCGAGATCGGCGCGCCCGTCCTGGTGGTCAGCCAGTTCACCCTCATGGGGTCGACGAGCAAGGGGCGCCGACCGTCGTGGTCCCGCGCGGCGCCCGGGGCTCGGGCCGAGGCCGCGGTCGATGCGGTGGTGCGAGGTCTCCGTGAGCGGGGACTCGAGGTCGAGACCGGGGCGTTCGGCGCGATGATGCAGGTCAGCTCCGTGAACGACGGCCCGTTCACCGTCCTCGTCGACACCTCGGGTTCCCGGACGTCGTGACGGACGTCATGGGCCCGGGAACATTCCCGGCACCCCCGCCGTTGTAGCAGTACGTGACCGTGACCCGGACACGCGTCCGTTCCGTCCATCAGCAACCGACCGCCGACTCTGATCCCCCGGGCCGGCAGGAGGAGGAGACATGACGTCAGCCACCACCCGATCGGACCGTCGGACGGAGGCGGATTCGGATGGCCAGAGCCCCAGCGCGGACCTCGTCCGCGTCTACCTCAACGGGATCGGCAAGACGGCTCTGCTGAACGCGGAGGACGAGGTCGAACTCTCCAAGCGTATCGAGGCCGGTCTCTACGCCGCCCATCTCCTGGCCACCAAGAAGCGGATGGGCCCCACCAAGAAGGCCGACCTCAAGGTGATCGTCGCGGAGGGCGAGGCCGCCCGCGCGCACCTCCTCGAGGCCAACCTGCGTCTGGTGGTCTCACTCGCCAAGCGCTACACGGGGCGCGGCATGCCGCTGCTGGACCTCATCCAGGAGGGCAACCTGGGCCTGATCAGGGCCATGGAGAAGTTCGACTACGCCAAGGGCTTCAAGTTCTCGACCTACGCCACGTGGTGGATCCGCCAGGCGATCACCCGGGGGATGGCGGACCAGTCCCGCACCATCCGGCTCCCCGTGCACCTGGTCGAGCAGGTCAACAAGCTCGCCCGCATCAAGCGGGAGCTCCACCAGCAGCTCGGTCGCGAGGCGACCCTCGACGAGCTGGCGGAGGAGTCGGGGATCCCCGCGCACAAGATCGAGGAGTTGCTCGACCACTCGCGCGACCCGGTGAGCCTGGACATGCCCGTCGGCGCGGACGAGGAGGCGCCGTTGGGCGACTTCATCGAGGACGCCGAGGCCACCAGCGCCGAGAACACGGTCGTCACCAACGTCATGCACTCGGACGTCCGTGCGGTCCTGTCCACGCTGGAGGAGCGCGAACAGCAGGTCATCACACTGCGGTTCGGTCTCGATGACGGCCAGCCCCGCACCCTCGATCAGATCGGCAAGCGTTTCGGGCTCTCGCGTGAGCGCGTCCGCCAGATCGAGCGCGAGGTCATGGCGAAGCTCCGTGAAGGGCGCCGCGCCGACAAGCTCCGCTCCTACGCGGTCTGAGGTCCGGGCCGGACGAGGACACCACGACGCCCCGGCTCCACGGTCAGGCGGGTTCACACCGCCACCGGAGCCGGGGCGTCGTCGTGTCCGGACCGGGCGACGAGCCGCGCCGGCGCAGTGGCCGACCCGCCGCGCACGCCGCGCCGGCTGTACCGACAGCTAGCGCAGTCTCCGCGGGCCCTCGTCCCCGCTGAACCGCGGGGGCGGCCCCAGATGGACCTGTGCGTACAACACGGACACACCGTCGGGGGCCGCGAGCGCGGGGTCGAGAGACAGCCGTCTGAGCTCGGGGACGTCCTCCACCAGGCACGACATCCGGCCCATGAGCTCCACCAGGGCGTCCTTGTCGGCCGGGGTGTCCCCCGCATATCCGTCGAGGATGGGCGCGGCCCGAGGACGGTCGAGGAGCGACCGGGCCTCCGAGGGGGAGATCGGCAGGGTGCTGAACGCGCGATCGGCGAGGAGGTCCGAGAGCATCCCGGACAGGCCGAAGGAGATGAGCGAGCCGAAGATCGGGTGGTCCGCCACCCGGATCGTCACCGCGACCCCCTTGGTGGCCATCTTCTGGACGTGGAGTGCCCGGGAACCGGTGGTCGCCTTGAGGTCGTCGAACGCGTGACGCACGGCCCCCGCGTCGGTCAGGTCCAGGCGGACCCCGGACTGGTCACTCCGGGTCCGCCACTTCTCCCCCATCGCCTTGACCGCCACCGGGTACCCGAGCTCCTCGGCCGCCATGGCCGCCTGCTCCACCCCGACCGCCACACGGTAGTCGACGATCCCCACCCCGTAGCACTCCAGCAGACTCCGGACCTGCCCCTGGGTGAGTTCGAACGACTCGTTCCCGGCGTTCGAGTGACACAGAGAATCGACGAGATCCCGCGCGCGGGCGCGGTCGATGTCGTCGTACTCGGCCGGCTCCTCCGCGGGCTGGTCCAGCCACTCGGCGTAGCGGCGGGCGCGCACCAGCGCCGACACCGCACGCTCGGGGTACGGGTACGACGGGATGGAACCCCGCGAGGCCACGCCGGACTCGTCGGTGATGGTGAGCCCCTCGGGCAGTCCCTCGCCGGCGAGGAAGGTACTCACCACCGGCTTGGAACTGTCGGCCGCCGCGGCACGGATGGCCTCGGCGTAGGCATCGGGCTCGGTGGCCACCGGTGGCACGAACACCGTCAGAACCGAGTCCACCTCGTCGCGGGCCACCACGTCGGCGATCGCGGCCCGGAAGTCCTCGGGTAGCGCTCCCGCGCCCAGGTCGACCGAGTGCGCCACGGTGAATCCCTGCAACCGCGCGGAGTCCCCGCCCAGTCGGCCGACGGCGGTCGAGTTCCCGACGATCGCCAGACGGCCGCCCGCCGGCAACGGCTGATAGGCGAGCAACGTCGCCGTGTCGAACATGTCGGTGATGGAGTCCACCTGGATGAGCCCGGAGTCGCGGAACAGTCCGCGGATGGCCGAGGCGGTCAGACCCTGCACTCCCGATTCCAGGTCGTCGACGGCCCGGCGCACCACCACCACCGGCTTGTTGCGGGCCACGCGGCGCGCGATCCGCGAGAACTTGCGGGCGTTGCCGAAACTCTCGAGGTAGAGCAGGACCACCTCGGTCCCGGTGTCGGTATCCCAGTACTGGAGCAGATCGTTGCCGGAGACGTCCGCACGGTTCCCCGCGGAGACGAATGTCGACAGTCCCAGACCCCGGCGGGCGGCGGCGGCGAGGATCGTGATCCCCAGGGCACCCGACTGACAGAAGAACCCGGCCCGACCCGGCCCCGGGACCACCTCGGCGAGGGTGGCGTTGAGCTGGACGTCGGGGGAGGTGTTGATCACCCCGAGGGCGTTGGGCCCCACCACCCGCATCCCGTGGGCGCGGGCCTCGCTCACCAGGCGACGTTCGGACACCACTCCGGCGCTGCCGACGTCGGAGAACCCGGCCGAGATCACGACGAGGGTCGAGACCCCCTTGGACAGGCAGTCGTCGAGCACCTCGGACATGGACGCGGCCGGAACCGCCACCACGGCCAGGTCGACCGGGTCGGGGATGTCGCGGACGCTGGCGTAGGCACGAACGGACTGCACGGAGGTCGCATCGGAGTTGACCGGGTACACCGGGCCGGAGAACCCGTTCCCGATGAGGTTGCGCAGGACCGTGTGGCCGATCTTGCCGACCTGGTCGGAGGCGCCGATGACCGCCACCGAGGCGGGGGTCAAGACCCTCGCGAGGCTGCGCGCCTCGGCCGCGGTCTCGCGGGCGTTACGGACGTTGGTCAACGCCTCGGTGGGGTCGATCGCGAACTCGAGATGCAGGGTTGATCCATCGAAGGAGCGCGAGATCTCGTACCCCGCCCGACGGAACACCTGGATCATCGACCGGTTCTCCGAGAGCACCTCCGCCTCGAAGTGGTCGATCCCGCACTCGGCGGCGGACCCCGCGAGATGCTCGAGGAAGATCGATCCGAGCCCCCGGCCCTGGTGCTGGTCCGAGATGGTGAACGCCACCTCCGCGAACGTCGAGTCCGGGAGCCTCTCGTAGATCGCCATCCCGATGATCTCCGCGCCCAGTTCCGCGACGAACGCCATCCGGTCGCGGTAGTCGACGTTGGTCATCCGCTGCAGTTCCTTGGCCGACAGGACGTCGTGGGAGCCGAAGTAGCGCAGGTAGCGGGTCCGCTCGGAGAGGCTGGCGTGGAAGCGGGTGATCTTCTCGGAGTCGTTGGGCAGGACCGGCCGGATCCGCACCGCCCGGCCGTCGGAACCCAGGACATCCGCCGCCCACTCGTGTGGATAGCCCTCCGGATAGTCGTCGACCGCCGTGTCGGTGGAGGCGTGTTCTGGCGGGTTGACGACCGGCGCGTCACCCTCGGGGGCGCCGCCGTCGGTCGTTCCGTCACCGGGGTTGGCCATCGTGGTCCTCCATGAGACAACTGTTGTGAATGGTGGGCACCCGCGACGCGGGGGTGGTGCGGTCAGTCCCGGGGATCGTCCGGGTCGAGTCCGAGCAGGGGGTACACCGAGCGGCGGGTGTCGAGGATCGACTGGTCGAGTCGGGCCAGTGTCCGGTCCACCTCTCCCCCACGATCGGCACCGGCGGGCTCCCAGGGCGTGTGCGCGGGATCTCCGCCGTCACTCATCGTCTGCGGGACCCTGTCCGGAACGGTGAACCGGGCGGCCATGGCCTTCCACTCCTCCGGTACCCGGGTCCCCGGATCCACGGGGACGCCGAGGACGGCGGCGATGAGATGGGTCCACGATCGCGGGACCACCCGGACCAGCTCGTAGCCCCCACCGCCGATGGCGATGATCCGCCCCTCGCAGAGCTCGTCCGCCAGTGCGATGAGTCGGAGGTAGGACTCGCGGTGCCCGTCGACCGTGAGGGACAGGTCGGCGAGCGGGTCCTCGCGGTGCGAGTCGCATCCGGCCTGCATGACGATGATCTGTGGCTCGAAGGCCCGCAGGACCCCGGGAACGACCGCGTGGAACCCGCGCATCCACAGCCCGTCGGTGACCGCCGGCAGGAACGCCAGGTTGACCGCGGTCCCCTCCGCGCGGCCCACCCCCGTCTCCGATGCCCAGCCCGTCGACGGCCACAGGGTCGCCGGGTGCTGGTGCAGGGACATGGTCAGCACACGCGGATCCTCGTAGAAGGCGGCCTGGACACCGTCCCCGTGGTGGACGTCGATGTCCACGTAGGCGATGCGGTCGTACCCGTTGTCGAGCAACCAGCTGATGGCCACCGCGGCGTCGTTGTAGACGCAGAAGCCGGCGGCGGCCGCGGGCATGGCGTGGTGCATGCCGCCGGCCACGGAGACCGCCCGCGTCGCGGCGCCACTGGCGATCGCCCGCGCTGCGGCCAAGGTTCCTCCGGCCACCGCGGCGCTCGCCTCGTGCATGCCCGGAAACGTCGGGTTGTCCGCCGTGCCGAGACCGTGGCTCATCCCGAAGTGCTCCCCGGGCGGCAGGTCGCCGGCCGCCCTGACGGCGCCGATGTAGCGGGACGTGTGGACGCGGAGCAGCTCCTCGTCGCTCGCCCACCCGGGGTCCAGCATCTCGACGCCCTGCAGGACCCCCAGTTCCGTGGCCAGCGACATGGTCAGATCGAGTCTGCGCGGACTCATCGGATGATCGGCGGAGTGCCGGTACTCCATCAGCGAGGGACTCCACACCACCGCGGCCGCGACGCCGTCCCGGATACCGGCCATTGCCACCCGTCCTCCCCTCGCACCGGGACGCTCCCGGCGGCCCACATCCGGTGGGAACACCGAGATGCGCGCCCCACGAATCTACGCGGCGGGACCCGAGCCGACCCCCGATTGCCCGCTCCCCACCCCGGTTCGAGGCCCGGCGGTAGTCTCGACCGTGAACCCGGAGGGGACCGTCGACCACCGGGAGCGACTACCTGCGACGATCCGACGTGGAGGATTCAGCGTGAAAGACCTGGTGGACACCACCGAGATGTACCTCCGCACCATCTATGAGCTCGAGGAGGAGGGAGTCATCCCACTCCGGGCCAGGATCGCGGAGCGACTCGAGCAGAGCGGTCCGACCGTGAGCCAGACGGTCGCGCGGATGGAACGCGACGGCCTCGTACACGTGGCGCCCGACCGTCACCTGCAGCTCACGACGACCGGCCGGGATCTGGCCGTGGACGTGATGCGTAAGCACCGGCTCGCGGAGCGACTGCTCGTCGATGTGATCGGGTTGGAACTGGAGAAGGTCCACGCCGAGGCGTGTCGATGGGAGCACGTCATGAGTGACGACGTGGAGCGTCGCCTCATCGAGGTACTCGACGACCCGAGGACGTCACCGTACGGCAACCCCATTCCAGGGCTCGACCGGATCGGCTACACCTCCCAGATGGCCAACGATCGCGCGTTCACCCGCCTGTCGGCGCTGGACACGGACATCCCGCACAGCGTCCGGATCCAGGCGATCGGCGAGAACGTCCAGATCGACACCGACCTCATCTCCGAGCTCCGCGCGCACGGTGTGGAACCACTGCGGACCGTGACCGCGACCCGGCGGGGCCACCTCGTCGAACTCGACTCCGGTGACGGTCACACCGTGGAACTCGACGGCGACCACGCGCACGCGATCCAGGTCGAGATCCTCCCGTGAAGCTCCTCGTCACCGGTGGGGCGGGTTACGTCGGCGGGGTCTGCGCGACCGTGCTCGTCGAGCGCGGACACGAGGTCGTGGTCCTGGACGACCTCTCCACCGGCAACAGGTCGGGCGTCCCCGCGGAGGCGACGTTCATCGAGGGCGATGTCGCCGCGCTGGCGGGCGAGGTCCTGGACCCGGGATTCGACGGGGTCTTGCACTTCGCCGCCCGGTCCCTCGTCGGGGAGTCGGTGGAGAAGCCCGCGGAGTACTGGCAGGGCAACGTCGTGACCTCCCTCGCGCTCCTCGACGCGATGCGCGCCGCCGACGTCACCAACCTCGTCTTCTCGTCCACCGCGGCGACCTACGGCGAGCCGGAGCAGATCCCGATCACCGAGGACATGCCCACCCGGCCCACCAACACCTACGGCGCCACGAAACTGGCGATCGATCACGCCATCACCTCGTATGCGGTGGCCCACGGGCTCGCCGCCACGAGTCTGCGCTACTTCAACGTGGCCGGCGCCCACGGTCCGGTGGGAGAGAACCGGGTCGTCGAGACCCACCTCATCCCGCTGGTCCTGCAGGTGGCCCTGGGACACCGATCCGACATCAAGGTCTTCGGCGACGACTGGCCCACCCCGGACGGGACATGCGTCCGCGACTACATCCACGTCGCCGACCTCGCCGACGCGCACCTACTGGCCCTGGAGTCCAACCGACCCGGCGTCCACCGTGTACTCAACCTCGGCAGCGGGGAGGGCTTCTCCGTCCGCGAGGTGATCGACGTGTGCCGCGAGGTCACCGGGCACCCGATCCCGGACGTGGTCGCACCGCGGCGCGCCGGCGACCCCGCAGTCCTGGTGGCCTCCAGCGAGAAGGCGATGACCGAGTTGGGGTGGACCCCCACCCGGACCGACCTGCACACGATCGTCCGCGATGCGTGGGCGTTCACCTCGGCCCTGGGTGATCGGGCGCACTCCGCCCCGCGGTAGTCCCGGGCCGGCGCGGGCGGGAGCGCCCCGACCGCGCCGGGC
>NZ_JAALEE010000112.1:0-1828 GCF_014145265.1 Dietzia sp. CW19
TCGCGAGCCGCGCCGTCGCCCCGCACGCGGGGGACAGAGCGCGGGCGCGGGTTCGAGCACCGGTACGTCCGCGGACGAGGTCCAGGGCATCACCGGCTCGACCCGGCTCGAGGCCAAGCGCCAGCGTCGCCGCGACGGGCGCGATGCCGGCCGCCGCCGTCAGCCCATCCTCTCCGAGTCGGAGTTCCTCGCACGCCGCGAGTCCGTCGACCGCGTGATGGTGGTCCGGGAGAAGCAGCGCGGCGACGGCAAGGGGATCATGACCCAGGTCGGCGTGCTCGAGGACAAGGTCCTGGTGGAGCACTTCGTCACCACCGAGTCCGCGCGCTCCATGGTGGGCAACGTCTACCTCGGCCGTGTGCAGAACGTGCTGCCGAGCATGGAGGCCGCGTTCGTCGACATCGGCCGCGGTCGCAACGGCGTCCTGTACGCCGGTGAGGTCAACTGGGAGGCTGCCGGGCTCGGCGGCAAGGCCCGGCGGATCGAACAGGCGCTCAGGCCCGGTGACATGGTCCTGGTGCAGGTCACCAAGGATCCCATCGGTCAGAAGGGCGCCCGCCTGACCACGCAGATCTCGCTGGCCGGCCGATTCCTCGTGTACGTGCCCGACGGGAACTCCACCGGCATCTCCCGCAAGCTCCCCGACACCGAGCGGCGCCGGCTCAAGGCGATCCTCAAGGACGTCGTCCCCGAGGGCTCGGGCGTGATCATCCGGACCGCGGCCGAGGGGGTCAGCGAGGAGGAGATCGGCCGGGACGTCGAACGACTGGCGGCCCAGTGGACCGAGATCGCCGAGGCCTCCGCCAAGCGGACCTCCGCCGGCGCCGGCACCCCGGTGGCCCTGTACGAGGAGCCCGACCTGCTGGTCAAGGTGGTGCGGGACCTGTTCAACGAGGACTTCTCCTCACTGGTGATCCAGGGCGACACCTCCTGGGACACCGTTCACGACTACGTCTCGAAGGTCGCACCGGAGATGACCGAGCGCCTGGAGCGGTACGACAACCCCGACGTCGACGTGTTCGCCACCCACCGCGTGGACGAGCAGTTGGCCAAGGCGCTCGACCGCAAGGTGTGGCTGCCCTCCGGCGGCTCGCTGGTGATCGACCGCACCGAGGCCATGACGGTCATCGACGTCAACACCGGCAAGTACACCGGCTCGGGCGGCAACCTCGAGGAGACCGTCACCAAGAACAACCTCGAGGCGGCCGAGGAGATCGTCCGCCAGCTGCGCCTGCGCGACGTGGGCGGAATGGTGATCATCGACTTCATCGACATGGTCCTCGAGGCCAACCGCGACCTGGTCCTGCGCCGACTCACCGAGGCGCTGGGTCGCGACCGCACCCGGCACCAGGTCTCCGAGGTCACCTCGCTGGGTCTGGTCCAGCTCACCCGGAAGAAGTTGGGCACGGGCCTCGTCGAGGCGTTCTCCACGCCGTGCGAGCACTGCCAGGGCCGCGGACTGATCGTGCACGCCGACCCGGTCCACACCGAGTCGCACAACGCCGACGAGCCCGGTAGCCGACGTGGCCGCAAGCGCGGCGGCAAGGGCGCGGAGTCGGATCAGCCCGATACCGCGACCCCCTCGTCATCCACGCAGAAGCAGACGCCCAAGAAGGACGGGCCCGCACCGGCCGCGCATCCGGCCGCTCTCGCGATCTCCCGTCAGGAGGCGGATCAGGCCGCCGCGGAGAAGGCGGCGCGTCCGGAGGTCGTCACCGCTGAACCGAGCGCACCGGCGACCACGGCACCGGCGACCGCCGCGGAACCGGACGCCCCGGCGTCCACCGTTTCCGCGGAGATCTCCGGCACCCCGGATTCCGAGGAATCG
>NZ_JAALEE010000113.1:0-3189 GCF_014145265.1 Dietzia sp. CW19
GACCAGGTCCACGACCGCCCCCGAGGGCGGCGATCACTAGAGGTACGGGGCCCGGTGGCACGGTCGGTTTGACCTGCTGTGCCGCCGGGCCGTAACCTTGACAAGTCGCTCGTGGCGGCGCTATGTCGTCGCGCGAGAAGTCGCGGGCCGGGCCGTCAAGGCCGCGGGACCGGCGATCCTGGCCGACGAGAGTCGGCCGGCTAGAGAAAACACCGCACAGTAGTTGTGGACGTCCCAGCGGCGACCACACACCCGAGAAGCAAGGGGAAGCCCTCGATGTACGCGATCGTCAAGACCGGCGGCAAGCAGTACAAGGTCGCCGAAGGTGACCATGTCAAGGTCGAGAAGATCGAGGGTGAGGCCGGTACCTCCGTGTCCCTGTCCCCGATCCTCGTGGTCGACGGTTCGACCGTCACCTCCGCTGCCGACGCCCTGGCCAAGGTCTCCGTCTCCGGCGAGATCGTCGAGCAGACCAAGGGTCCGAAGATCCGGATCCACAAGTTCAAGAACAAGACCGGGTACCACAAGCGTCAGGGCCACCGTCAGAAGCTGACGGTGCTCAAGATCACCGGTATCAAGTAATCCACCGCGGCCGCCAAGGCCACCAGCTCAGCGCCCTCGGGCGTCTTCCCTGAAGGAGGGGTTCGGACATGGCAAGTAAGAAGGGCGCATCCAGCACCCGTAACGGTCGTGACTCCAACGCGCAGCGTCTCGGCGTGAAGCGGTTCGGCGGCCAGGAAGTCAACGCCGGCGAGATCCTGATCCGCCAGCGTGGCACCAAGTTCCACCCGGGCGTGGGCGTCGGCCGTGGCGGCGACGACACGCTGTTCGCGCTGGCCGCCGGTGCGGTCGAGTTCGGTACCAAGCGCGGTCGCAAGACCGTCAACATCGTGCCGGTCGGCGTCGAGGCCTGACCCGGCACCACTGACGCGAGTCGCCCTCGGGGGCCGGGCGGGGTCTGATGACCCCACGCCCGGTCCCCGAGAGCATTTCCGCCACATCATGCACGTCCCACCACCAGCAGGAGGAGTCCGCATATGTCGAGATTCGTCGACCGCGTAGTGCTCCACCTCGCGGCGGGGGACGGTGGCCGCGGCTGCACGTCCGTACACCGGGAGAAGTTCAAGCCGCTCGGCGGCCCCGACGGGGGCAACGGCGGGAGCGGCGGGGACGTGGTGCTGGTGGTGGACCCCCAGGTCCACACCCTGCTCGACTTCCACTTCCGGCCCCATGCGCGCGCCGGCAGGGGAGAGCCCGGGATGGGCGCCAACCGGAACGGCGCCCAGGGCGGCGACCTCGTGCTGGCGGTCCCGCCCGGGACCGTCGTGCTGGACCAGAACGGTGAACTGCTGGCCGACCTGACCGGCGCCGGGACCCGCTTCGTGGCGGCCGAGGGCGGCAAGGGCGGGCTCGGCAACGCCGCGCTCGCCTCCAGGGCCCGCAAGGCGCCGGGGTTCGCCCTGCTCGGTGAGCCCGGTGAGGTGCGCGACCTGACCCTCGAGCTCAAGTCCATGGCCGACGTCGGCCTGGTCGGGTTCCCCTCGGCGGGCAAGTCCTCGCTGGTGTCGGTGCTGTCCGCGGCCAAGCCCAAGATCGCCGACTACCCGTTCACCACACTGGTCCCCAATCTCGGCGTGGTCTCGGTGGGCGACGACACGTTCACCATCGCCGACGTGCCCGGGCTCATCCCCGGTGCCAGCGAGGGTCGGGGTCTGGGACTGGACTTCCTGCGCCACATCGAGCGCACGGCCGTCCTCGCCCACGTGGTGGACTGCGCGAGCCTCGAGTCCGACCGTGACCCCATCTCCGACGTCGACGCCCTCGAGGCGGAGCTCGCCGCCTATCAGCCCGAGCTCGCCGACGCCGGGCTGGGGGACCTGGCGGACCGGCCGCGGGTCGTGGTGCTCAACAAGATCGACGTGCCGGACGCCGCGGACATGGCCGAGATGGTCACCGCGCACTTCGAGGCCAAGGGCTGGCCCGTGTACGCGATCTCCGCTGTGGCGCACAAGGGTCTCGACGAACTGCGGTACGGGCTCTACGAGCTGATCAAGGCCCACCGTAAGGCGACCCCGCCGGCGGCGCCCGAGCGGATCGTCCTGCGGCCCAGGGCCGTTGACGTGGCGGAGTTCACGGTCCGCAAGGACCCCAACGAGGCCGGTGCCTTCGTGGTCTCGGGGTCCAAGCCCGAGCGCTGGATCCGCCAGACGGACTTCGGCAACGACGAGGCCGTCGGCTTCCTCGCTGACCGTCTGGCCAGGCTGGGCGTCGAGGACGCGCTCATCAAGGCCGGCGCCCAACAGGGTTGCACCGTCACCGTCGGCGACGTCTCCTTCGAGTGGGAGCCGCAGACCCCCGCCGGAGTGGACCTCATGCGCACGGGCCGCGGCACCGACATCCGGTTGGAGTCCGACGAGCGTGTGGGCGCCATCGAGCGCAAGTACCGCAAGCGGGTGCGCCGCGGACTGATCGACCCCGACGAGGAGATCCTGGAGTGACGGACGAACCGGAGCTGCGGCGCCGGATCGGCACGGCCCGCCGCGTGGTGGTCAAGATCGGCTCCTCCGCCATCACCAGCTTCGGTGGCGGAATCCGCCGGCCCCAACTCGACGCCCTGGCCGATGTCTGCCAGGCGCGCATGGCGGCGGGATCGGACGTCTTCGTGGTCTCCTCCGGGGCGATCGGCGCCGGGATGTCCCCACTCGGGATGACCACCCGCCCCGCCACCCTGTCCGCCAAACAGGCTGCAGCCAGCGTGGGGCAGCTCGAACTGGCGCGGGCATGGGGCGACTCGTTCTCCAGATACGACCGCGTGGTGGGCCAGGTCCTGCTGACCGCGGGTGACATCGGGCGCCGGGAGAGCGCGGCCAACGCGCAGCGCACCCTGGATCGCCTCCGCACCCTCGGCGCGGTCCCGGTGATCAACGAGAACGACACGGTGGCCACCAACGAGATCCGCTTCGGGGACAACGACCGGCTGGCGGCGCTGGTGGCCCACCTCACCAGTGCCGATGCGTTGATCCTGCTCTCGGATGTGGACGCACTGTACGACTCCGATCCCCGCAAGGGCGACGCCACCGCGGTGACGATGGTGTCGGGCGCGGCCGACCTCGACGGGGTGGTGGCCGGCGCCGGCGGTGCCCTCGGTACCGGCGGGATGGCCTCCAAGCTCGCCGCGGCGCGACTGGC
>NZ_JAALEE010000114.1:0-3519 GCF_014145265.1 Dietzia sp. CW19
GCGTGCGCGGCGGTGCACGCGAGAGCGCAGCGGCTGAGGCGTACGGCGAGCGCACGAGCGGATGCACAGGTGAGCGGCGGGCCGCCCACCCTCGCTAGCGCTCGCTCCGCGGCTCGAACCGGGCTCCGCCCGTGCGCCGGTTACTCGCCGCTGCGCTCGCTAGCGCTCGCTAGCGCTCGCTTCGCGGCTCGAACCGGACGGTCACCGCCTTGAAACCGGGCGTGTTGGACTCCCGCGCCACGTTCTGACGGTGGACCAGGTTGTTGGCCTCGGGGAAGTAGGCCGCGCAGCAGCCGCGGGCCGTCGGGTAGGACACCAGCCGGAACTCCTCCGCCCTGCGCTCGCTGGTCACGCCGTCCGAGCCGGTGAACACACTCACCACGTCGACCAGTTGGCGGTCCGCGAGGCCCAGGTCGCGCAGGTCATCCGGGTTCACGAGGATCACCCGGCGCCCCTCGGAGATGCCCCGGTAGCGGTCGTCGAGACCGTAGAAAGTGGTGTTGTACTGGTCGTGGGACCGCATGGTCTGCAGGATCAGGTGCCCGGCCGGGGCCTCCAGCCACTCGAGCGGTGACACCGTGAAGTGCGCGCGCCCGGACGGGGTGGCGAAGGACCGGGTGTCGCGCGGCGGGTTGGGCAGCACGAACCCGGACTTCTGTCGCACCCGCCGGTTGTAGTCGGTGAAGCCGGGGATCACCCGCGCGATGTGGTCGCGGATCACGTCGTAGTCCTCCGCCATCGCGCGCCACCCCACCGGGTGGTCGTGACCGAGGATCGCCTCCGCCATGCCCGCGACGATCTGCGGTTCGCTGAGCAACTGCTCCGACACCGGCTCCAGCCGCCCCTGGGACGAGCGGATCACCGACATCGAGTCCTCCACCGAGACGAACTGTGCGCCCCCGGGGTGGCGGTCGTCGCGGTCCGTCCGCCCGAGAGTCGGGAGGATGAGCGACGTCTGCCCGTGGACCACGTGGGAGCGGTTGGGCTTGGTCGACACGTGGACGGTCAGCCCGGTGCGTTGCATCCCCTTCTCGAGGACGTCGGTGTCCGAACAGGCCTTGGCGAAGTTGCCGCCCATGGAGACGAACACGTCCACGTCACCGCGCTCGAACGCCTCGAGCGTCTCGGTCGAGTCGTAGCCGTGCTCACGCGGCGAGGCGATGCCGAACTCGTCGTCGAGCCCGTCCAACAACGTCGCGCCCGGCTTCTCCCAGATCCCCATGGTCCGGTCGCCCTGCACGTTCGAGTGGCCGCGGACCGGGCAGGCGCCGGCCCCGGGCTTGCCGAAGTTGCCCTGCAGCAGCAGGACGTTGACGATCTCGCGCAGGGTGTCCACCGAGTGGGGCTGCTGCGTGAGTCCCAGAGCCCAGCAGATGATCGTGCCCCGCGAGTGCACGAGCAGCGTCGCCAGTCGCTCGACCTGGTCGCGGCGCAGACCCGTGGCCCGCTCGGTGGTCTCCCAGTCAAGCTCGGCACGCGCGGCGGCGTAGTCCCGGAAGCCCTCGGTGCACGTGTCCACGAAGTCGCGGTCCACGACCGTGCCGGGCGCGGCCTCCTCGGCCCGGAGCAGCAGGTGGCCCAGGGCCTGGAACAGCGCGAGGTCGCCACCCACCTTGATCTGCAGGAAGTCATCCGAGACGGTCTCGCCCCCGCCCTCGACCAGGCTCTTGGCGATCCCGGTGGGGGACTGCGGATCGGCGAACCCCAGCAGTCCGGCCTCGGGCAACGGGTTGACCGCCACCACGTGGGCCCCGCGCCGCCGGGCGTCGGTGAGGGTGGAGAGCATCCGTGGGTGGTTGGTGCCGGGATTCTGTCCGACGACGAGGATGACGTCCGCGTGATCGAAATCCTCGAGCGAGACAGTCCCCTTGCCGATGCCGATCGTGGGCGTCATGGCCGACCCGGAGGACTCGTGGCACATGTTGGAGCAGTCGGGCAGGTTGTTGGTGCCGATGGACCGCGCGAGAAGTTGGTACATGAACGCGGTCTCGTTGGCCGTCCGACCGGAGGTGTAGAACACGCAGCGGTCGGGCGAGGTGGCGGTGACGTGCTCGGCCATGAGCGCGAACGCCTCCCGCCAGCCGATCGGAGAGTAGTGCTCGTCGCCGGGCCTGAGCACCACCGGCTCGGTGATCCGGCCCTGGTTGCCCAGCCAGTACTCGGTCTTGTCCCACAGCTCGCGGATCGGGTGGGCGGCCCACCACTCGGGGGTCACCGTCCGGGTCGTGGACTCCTCGGCCACCGCCTTGGCGCCGTTCTCGCAGAACTCCGCCGGCTTGCGCGGACCGGTGATGGACTCGGGCCAGGCGCACCCGGGGCAGTCCGTGCCGCCGCGGTGGTTGAGGCGGGCCAACGCCCGAGCCGTCCGGGTCGCCCCGGCCTGCGAGATCCCCCGCTCGAGCGCCACCGAGACGGCCTTGAGCCCCGCCGCGCTGGTCTCGGGTTCGCCGACCCGCAGGTCGGCCTCGTCGATGTCGGCGACGGGCGCGGACCGACGGATGCGGGGGACGAGGCTCATGGACCCATTGTGCGCCGGAACACACCGCGCCGCAGCCGCGGCCCGGGAGTGCGCGCGGTGCCGGATCAGTCGGCGACGCGCTCCGGATGGGTGTAGACGGTCGCGCGGTCGCCCCTGCTGAACCCGACCAGCGTCACCCCGGTCTCGGCGGCCAGGTCCACGGCCAACGACGAGGGGGCGCTGACCGCGGAGATCACCGGGATCCCCGCCATGGACGTCTTCTGCACGAGTTCGAACGAGGCACGCCCGGAGACCTGCAGGATCGTCTCCCGCAGCGGGAGCCGGCCCTCGCGCAGGGCCCAACCCACCACCTTGTCCACCGCGTTGTGCCGACCGACGTCCTCGCGCAGACAGAGCAGGTCGCCGTCGGGGGAGAACAGGGCCGCCGCGTGGACCCCGCCGGTGCGGCCGAAGACGATCTGACCCTCGCGGAGCCGGTCGGGAAGGGAGAGCAGGACCGCAGCCCCGACCAGGGGGGTGGCCGGCTCGGCGGGGAAGTGGGTCGCCTTGCGCACCTCCGCGACCGAGTCGACGCCGCACACCCCGCAGGAGCTGGTCATGGCGGTCACGCGGACGGACCGGGGCTCCGGGACATCCGGGGACAGGGTCACGGTGAGGGTGTTGTAGTCCTGCTCGGTGCGGCCGCTCACGGTGGTGCAGTAGCAGATCTCGGGGAGGTGGTCGCGGTGCCAGATCGCCCCCTCCGACACCAGGTAACCGGCGGCCAGGTCCATGTCGTCGCCCGGGGTGCGCATCGTGACGAGGTAGGGGCGTCCCCCGAGACGGACCTCCAGCGGCTCCTCCACCGCGAGGGTCGCCACCTCACGTCTGGCGTCACTGCCGGCGATGATCCTCCGCGCGGGGTGACGACTCGTCCGTCGTCCCATGGTGCAGAGGCTAGCCGGTGCCGGGTTCAGCCGCCGCCGCGGTCAGCCGCAGGCCCGGCGGGCCAGCGGTCAGCGCCGTTCGGTGGACCGGTGGGCCACGCGCAGGACACCGGC
>NZ_JAALEE010000115.1:0-2348 GCF_014145265.1 Dietzia sp. CW19
CCGCACCCAGCGCGGTCCGGGCCGCGAACTCCGGCCCGGAGGGATGCACGAACCCCTCGGTGAACCAGTGCGGGTGGGTGCTCGCCGCGAACGCCGCCGCGACCACGGTCCACCAGCCCCACCGCGCGTGGCGGTGCCGGGCCAACGCGGCCATGCGTCCGGGCGGGGCGGCGGCCAGCTCGGCGAGGATCATCCCCGCCGCGAACCATGAGGCGAACGCCGGGGGCAGGATCTGGTCGTTGACCCGCTCGGGCAGTCCGAGGTCGTACCAGGGGATCAGAGCCCACGCCAGGCTCAGCACCCCCACGGCCGCGATCACGGGGATGCGCCATCGCGCCGCGCGACCCCGGAGCCCGGCGAGAGCCCACCACAGTAGGGGCAGGACGAGATAGAAGGACATCTCCACGGACAGAGACCACGCGTGGGTCAGACCCTCGACCAGGGAGTCGGGGACGTACACCTGCATCAGGGTCAGGTTGGCAGTCCAGGTCGAGGCGGAACTGCGGGCGTTCTGGGGGATGAGGAAGAACACCGCGGCCACCAGGACGAGGTAGGCCGGCATGATCCGGACGAGGCGGGAACGCAGGTAGGTCCCCGCGGACCGCGCGGTGCCGGGTCCGCCCCGACGGGCGTGGAGGGCGTGGGCCCGCCACAGCAGGAACCCGGACAGGGCGAAGAAGACCGCCACGGACAGGTCGAACCGGCCCCAGACCCGGTTGATCGCCGACCCTGTGGAGGACCCGGTCTGGAACGCGACGTGAGTGGTGAGGACCGCGAGCGCGGCGACCGCGCGGAAGCCCTCCAGCGCCGGGACGAAGCCTGTGGCGGACGGGAGAGTTCCGACTTGTCGGTCGGGGGTGGCGAATGCGTTCTTCATCACTGTTAATCTTCTCCTGATGATGGTCCGGTCCGGCGACCGACCCGGGGAGCTACCCGGCGGTAACCGGCGGATCCAGGGTGCGACTCCAGGAGGACAACCGATGGCACGACAGAGTAGTTCCGCGGGACGGAGGTCGTCAGTGCCCGCGCTGGTCCTCGTCGGGCTCGGCGCGTTCCTCATCACTATCGCACTGGCGCTCGTCTTCTTCGTCGTGCCGGCGCAGAAGAAGACTCCGCTGGACATCAACACCACCACCGTCACCGAGACCACGCAGGGCGCGGTCCTGGTGGGTGCGGCCCTGGCCGGCAACTCGCCGACCGAGCTCAACTCGACCCGGCCGGAGTGCAGCGCCGACGACGCGGCCGGCGACGAGGACGCCGACGCCCCCGGGGACGGCGCGGCGGGCGACGACGAGGTAGTCGAGACCCAGGACGGTGCGGAGGCCGACGACTCCGAGGTCCAGTTCCCGGTCACCTGCTTCATCGACAACGACATCCCGCTCTACTCGCAGCGCCGGGTCCAGGCGGTCGAGCCGTCGGACGCCGAGGTGATCACGTTCCAGGCCGCGCAGTCGCTGCTCCGCGAGGACAAGACCGGGTCGGACGGGGTCGAGGGCCTGGTCAACGCCTCGATCGACCGCGTCACCGTGGACCGCGTGACCGCCGAGCCGATCGACGAGGCCGTGAGCACCCTGCAGTTGGTCGCGACCGGGGCCGAGGACTCCGCCCCCACCGGGTTCGTCCGCAACGGCCTGCAGTACAAGTTCCCGTTCGACACCGAGCAGCGGGACTACGACTACTTCGACGCCAGCACCTTCACCACCAACCCGATCTCCTTCGTCGGTGAGACCACCGTCGGCGGCATCGACGCGTACGAGTTCCGCCAGGAGCTCGGCCCGATCGACATGTGGTCCTCGATCCGCGACCACTTCGCCTCGATCACCGACGGGTACGACCCCGCCGTGGAGGCCGTGCTGGCCAGCTACCGGCGCGAGGGCATGACCGCGGGCCAGTGGGGCCTCGAGGGTGACCCGGAGCGCGAGGTCGACATGCGTCGCTACTACACCAACACCCGCACGGTGTACGTCAACCCGGAGACCGGCCAGGTGATCAACGGCAACGAGAACATCTACCAGTTCTTCGCCGAGGACCAGGACGAGGCCGAGGCCTTCTTCAACGACGCGGCGGGCATGGAGGAGGAGAAGGCCGAGCCCACCCGGACGGCCGTCCGATTCGAGTCCGGCTGGAACGAGGAGACCAAGGAGATCACGCAGTCCGCCGCCCAGGAGACCGCCGACACGCTCAACACGTTCGGTCGCATCCTGCCGGCCGTGCTCGGTGTGCTGGGCGTGCTGGCACTGCTCGGTGGCATCCTCCTGGGTGCCCGCAGCGGTGCCGGGGGACGCACCACCCGGGGCACGCGCGACACCCGCGGTGTGCGCGGGGACGGTGGCGCCGGGCCGGCGACG
>NZ_JAALEE010000116.1:0-5350 GCF_014145265.1 Dietzia sp. CW19
CCCGCGCCGCAGCGCGTCGAGGCAGGAGTCGCAGCGGCAGAACGGGTTGGGCCACCCGTCGGCGGCTCCCGTGCCCAGCAGCACGACCTCCATCAGGCCCCCGGCTCCCGGAGCGGCAGGACGGCGCGGCCGTCGGGGCGGTCGAGGACCTCGACGCGGGCGTCGTACACCTCCGCCACCCGTTCGACGGTGAGCACGTCCTCCCCGGTGCCGTCGGCGACGATCCGGCCCTCGTCGAGCAGGACCACGCGTTCGCCGTAGTGCGCGGCGGAGGTGAGGTCGTGCATGGCGGCCACCACGGTGAGTCCGCTCTCGCGTCGCATCGAGTCGACCAGCTCGAGGACCTGCTGTTGGTGCCCGATGTCGAGGGCGCTCGTCGGCTCGTCCAACAACAACACCCGGGGCTCCTGTGCCAGCGCCCGGCCCAGGACCACCCGCTGGAGCTCGCCCCCGGACAGCGTGGTCGCGATGCGCGGGGCGAGGTCGTGCAGCGCGAGTCTGTCGATCACTCCCTCGACGACCTCGTGGTCGTGGGGCGACTCGGTGCCGAAGCGGGGGATGTGGGGTGTGCGGCCCAGCCGGATCAGCTCCCGTGCGCTCACGCCCTCGGGCACGACCGGGCGCTGCGGCATGAGCGCCACCATCCGGGCGACCCGCCGTCGCCCGGCCCTCCGTGGCGCCAGACCCATGACCTCGACCTCCCCACGGGACGGGATGAGCCCGGCCATGGCGTAGAGCAGCGTGGTCTTGCCCGAGCCGTTCGGCCCGACCAGGGAGATCCAGGTCCCGGTGGGCACGACCAGGTCGATCCCGTGCAGGACGGGCACGGCGTCACGGGCCACATGGAGACCGCGGCAGGACAGGGCTTCGCCGGCGTCCGGGGCGGAGGTCATATGAGCCCCCGGCTCCGACGCAGGACGAACAGGAAGAACGGGGCCCCGATCGCCGCCGTCACGACCCCGATCGGCAGCTCGGCCGGGCTCACCGCGGTGCGGGCCACGATGTCGGCCAGGACGAGGAAACTCGCGCCGACCAGTAGGGACAGCGGTAGGAGTAACCGGTGGCCCGGGCCGATCACCATCCGCACGGCGTGCGGGATCACGATGCCGACGAATCCGATCAGGCCGCTCACGGACACGACCGCGGCGGTGCCCAGCGTGGCGACGCTGATGAGCACCAGCCGCACCCGGGCCGGGGCGATGCCGAGGGTGGAGGCCTCGACGTCACCCACCGCCATCACGTCGAGGGTGCGCCGGAACAGGGCGATCACCGCGACCGAGACCAGGACGTACGGCAGCACGGTCAGCACCTCGGACCAGCCGCTGGTCGTGAGCCGGCCGAGCATCCACGAGTACACCTGCCTCAGGGTCTCGTCGTTGCGCTGCATGAAGAAGGTCTGGATGGCGCTCGCGAACGCGGCGACCGCGACTCCCGCGAGGATGATCACGACCTCGGTCCGACCGCCACCGACACTGCGGCCGAGGGTGTAGGTGGCCATCACCGCGATCATGCCGCCGACGAACGCCGCCGGGGGCACCATCGCCGAACCCATGGCCCCGCCCACGACGATCGCCAGCGTCGCGCCCAGCCCGGCGCCGCTGGAGACACCCAGGAGATAGGGGTCGGCGAGCGGGTTGCGGAACACGCCCTGATAGGTCGCACCGGCGATCGCCAACATCGCGCCGACGATCCCGCCGAGCACGACCCGCGGGATCCGGATCTCCCACAGGATCACCTGCTGGCGAGGCGAGAACCCCGAGTCGACGTGCACGAACGGCAGTCGCCCGACCAGCTCGAGCAGGACTCCCCGCGGGGTGAGGTCGGCGGGACCGACCAGCGTGCCCGCCACCAGCGCCACGAGGAAGAGCACTGTCGCTCCGCCCAACACCAGGGCGTGGCGGGGCGACGCACGGGTCACGAGGCAGGTTCCCTCTCGGGCTGTGATTCGTTCACAGTCAGTGTGGAGATGATCCCGGCCACCTCACGCATGAAGTCCACCACGCGCGGGCCCCACCGGCTGGCCAGGTCCTCGTCGACCACGAAGACGCGGTCCTGCCTGACCGCGGCGAGCTCGCCCCAGCCGGGACGCTCGGCCACGACCTCCGGGGTGATCCCGCAGCACTGCCCGTCGGCGAGCATCACCAGGTCGGGGTCCGCCTCGAGGATCAGTTCCTCGGACAGCTGCGGGTAGGCGTCCTCGCCGGTCGCGATGGAGGTCAGCCCCAACAGGGAGTACACCTCGCCGATGTACGTGTCGTCGGTGACGGTGTAGTAGGTGTCGTCGAGCTCGTGGAAGTAGGTCAGCGGGGTCTCACGCCGGGGGACCGAGGCCACGATCTCGTCGATCTCGCCCCGCATCCGCGAGACCAGCTCGGCGGCCTCGCCGACCGTGCCGGTGGCCGCGCCGACCTGTTCGATCTGGGTGTACGTGTCGTCCAGGGTCCGTGCGGCGGGGAGCAGCAGGACCTCGACCCCGGACCGCTCGAGACCGGAGACGATGTCGCCGGTGTCGTCCGTGGCCACGACCAGGTCCGGCTGGTACCCGAGGATCGCCTCGAGGTTCGGGGTGTAGCCCGACAGGTCGGTGACCGGCGCGTCGGCGGGATAGTTCGAGCGTTCGTCCACCGCGACCACCCGGTCGCCGGCACCCACGGCGTAGAGCATCTCGGTGGTGGTAGGGCTGAGCGAGATGATCGCCTGCGGCTCGCCCGAGGCGGCGGCGCCGGTGCCGTCGGTCTGGTCGGCCGCCGGGTCGTCCGCCCCGGAGCAGGCCGTGGCGACCAGTGCGACGGTGGTGAGGACGGCGGCGAGCAGAGAGCGGGATCGCGGCGTGGTCCGGGCTCGAGACAGGTGCATGACATCCTCCGGGGATCGCCAGGACGAAAGCAGCTCGGCAGCGACGCGGACGCCGCGGCACGCAACCGTCCTTCGTGCGAGGTCAGTTCGTACGGTGCCGCGGTACCGGCCGACCCGGCGCGCCCGCTCGGGGCGGGATCACAGTTGCGCGGGCATCGTCGGATTCACACCGACTTCCGCCGGGCACCACGGGTGTCCGGCGGGGGAGCCGGACCCTCCGAGGGTAGCCGACCCCCGGGTCGACGGCAGGATGGGCCGTGACCACCCTCCGACACCCACCGACAGGAAGGACCACGAGATGACGACGACGAACGGTTCAGGCGAGGGGCCTTCGGCCGCGGAACTCCGGTCGCGGGGTTTCGCGACCCGGCGCGGGGTGATGGGCGACGCCTTCGTGGACCGCGCGATGGGCCGGGCCGAGGGGACCGCCTCCGAGGCCCTCCAGTACGTGGTCACCGAGAACGTGTGGGGGAATATCTGGGACCGCCCGGGACTCGGGCGCCGCGACCGCAGCCTGTTGAACATCGGCATGCTCGTGGCGTTGCGGGCGAACGCCGAGTTGGCCGGTCACGTGCGCGGCGGCCTGACCAACGGCCTCACCCGCGAGGAGATCACCGAGGCCGTGATCCACGCCTCGGGGTACTGCGGGGCGCCGGCGGCCCTCTCGGCCATGAAGACGGTCCAGGAGGTCTTCGACGCCCTCGACGGCAGGTAGGGTCGTGTCCAGAAGTGACCCCCGACACCCCCCTGAGTGAGGAGCCCCTCGCATGCGCAGCACCATGCAGCCGGAACAGCTGAACATCAGTACCATCCTGACGTTCGGCGCGACCGTCCACTCGGACGCGGTCGTCACCACCTGGACCGATCAGGGCCCGCGGAAAGTCACGTTCGGCGAACTCGGGAAGCGGGCGGCCCAGCTCGCCCACGGGCTGCGTTCGCTCGGGATCGACGCAGACCAGCGCGTCGCGACGTTCCAGTGGAACAACTCGGAGCACATGGAGGCCTACCTGGCCATCCCGTCGATGGGCGCGGTGCTCCACCCCCTGAACATCCGGCTGTTCCCGGACCAGCTCGAGTTCGTGGCCAACCACGCCGAGGACAAGGTCGTCATCGTCGACCCGAGCCTGATCCCGCTCCTGCAGCCCCTGCTGCCGCGGTTCTCGACCGTCGAGCACGTGATCGTCACCGGCGGCGGTGCGGCGAACCTCGAGGCCCCGGAGGGCGTGCAGGTGCACGACTACGAGGCGCTTCTGGCGGCCCAGCCCACCGAGTTCGAGTGGCCCGAGGTCGACGAGAACTCCGGCGCCGCGATGTGTTACACCTCGGGCACCACGGGCGATCCGAAGGGCGTCGTCTACTCGCACCGGTCGATCTACCTCCACTCGATGCAGGTGTGCATGTCGGACGGGATGGACATCTCGCTCGACGACAACGTGCTGGCGATCGTCCCCATGTTCCACGCGATGTCGTGGGGGCTGCCGTACGCGGCGTTCCTGGTGGGTGCCTCACTGCTCATGCCCGAGCGCTTCCTGCAGCCCGAGCCGCTGGCCGCGATGATCGCCTCCGAGCGGCCGACCCTGGCCGCCGCCGTCCCCACGATCTGGCAGGCCGTGGACGCGTACAGCGTCGATCACCCGATCGACATGTCGAGCTTCCGTGCCGTGGTCGTGGGCGGCAGCTCCTGCCCGCCCGCGCTGATCCGCAAGTTCAAGGAGAACTACGGGATCAACATCATCCACGCGTGGGGCATGACGGAGACCTCGCCCATCGGCACGCTGTCGCGGCCGAAGGCGGACCTGCCGGAGGAGAAGCAGTTCGACCTGCGCACCACGCAGGGCCGGTTCATCGCGGGGGTCAAGGCCCGGATCGTCGACGACGCCGGCCAGGAAATGCCCTGGGACGGCGAGTCCGTGGGTGAGCTCCAGGTGCGCGGCCCCTGGATCACGGGCAGCTACTACAAGGTGGAGAACTCCGACTCGTTCGACGACGGCTGGCTGCGCACCGGCGACGTCGGCTACGTCCGCCCCGAGGCGTTCCTGCAGCTCACCGACCGTGCCAAGGACATCATCAAGTCCGGCGGCGAGTGGATCTCCTCCGTGGAGGTGGAGAACTACCTCCTCGAGCACCCAGCCGTGGCCGAGGCGGCCGTGATCGGGATCCCCGACCCCAAGTGGGACGAGCGCCCGCTGGCCACGATCGTGGTCAAGGAGGGCGTGGCCGACCCCGACGTCGAGGACCTGCGCGCGCACCTCGAGTCCAGGATGGCCAAGTGGCAGGTGCCGGAGAAGTTCGCGTTCGTCGACGAGATCCCCAAGACCTCCGTCGGCAAGCTCGACAAGAAGCGCATCCGCGTCTCGCACTCCGACGGTGAGCTCACGGTGGTCAACGCCCTGGAGAAGTAGCCCCCGGTCGGGCCGCCCCACCGGTCCGGTCCCGCCCCAACGAGAAGAGCGTTCCGCGCACATCGCCCGAGAGGCAGGTGCGCGGAACGCTC